>JACQQJ010000183.1 GCA_016207035.1 Nitrospinota bacterium
AACTTATTGAAACAATTAGATTCCGAAGAAGGTTCACCCTATGGAATGACTTTCTATAAGCTCATCATGATTGCTATATATCACATATTTATGTGATATGTCAAATTTTATGCCATTTAAGAAAAGATTTCAGACTTTTCAGCCTTTGAGAGCAAAGGATGAAGGGGGTTCATTGTTATTAATACTGGCAATATTCGACCAAAAATCACCTCAAAATGTTAAGAATAGTTGATATGTTTTGAACCTTCTGAAAACTCTGAAAATCCTTGACATCCAGCAACTCGGTAAATAAAATAGAATCCAACTTCAATCTAATTATAAGGTATATGTATATAGAAGTAATCCATCCCTCTCCTATCTGTTATGCCACGCATTTTTGATAACATAGAGCAGCAGCTTCTTACCGTCCTTCAGGAAACCCTCCAGGTATCCAATCACGCTGATTTTTGTGTTGGGTATTTTAATCTCAGGGGCTGGAAACAACTCGATTCATATATAGAAAAGTGGTCGGGAGGAGAGGGAAACAAACTTATTGTTTTTAGTGAATATTTGGAATTATTGAAAAATAACCACATTTCCATTAATGGTTAAATATGTCTTTAAAGGACAAATCATATCGCCTATTTGAGTATATAAGCCAGATTTATTCCATTGATTTGCCTGTAAATAGAGATGTAGCTAAATATGGTGCAGAGATCTGGTGGCAATCTGATATTGTCCAATCATCCCAATGTATCTTAAAAGAGTTTAATGAAGGTAATAGCATCTCAGAATCAAATGAATCATCAGAAGATATAAGTGAAGAAATTTGGCTTTCAGTTACTAAGCGCGCGTATGAAAATCCACCAGAATTACCTCTAATATTAAAAGAATGGGTTATCCTCTACCCTTTAAACCCATCAAAACTGCCAATATCAAAACCTTCGATCTCAAAGACTGTTTCCTTTGATTTAGACACTCACCGAGTGACTGCATTTAAAAAGTATTCAAATTTATTGAAAATTTGGCAGGAAGCTAAAACTGGCAGTCCACCGCCCATACCTGAAAATATTGTTGGATGGATTGACAGTACCCAACAAAGTCAACCACTTACCATTATAAACAGCCGCGACATTGAGGAGAGATTTGAAGATGATAAGAATCGGGTAACTGCACTCAATAGCTATAGTAAAGACTCATGGAAGTTTTGGTCTGAAAGAACATTACCCCTATTCAAAGCAAATGTCTTATACGACCAGTTATTTTCTTTGCGTCAGAGATTGGATGTAGAAGGCGATCGGATAGAAATTATATGGGGGCATCTTTTCCTGTCATGGAATCACAGCAATGGAAATATTGTTTATCATCCTCTGATACTTACACCAATGAATCTCAGTCATGATTCAAAGAGACGGAATATCTCCTTAACCCCCAGCCAGACAGTACCTACAAAGCTGGATTTAGATTGTTTGATAAATCTTGATTATCCTCTTAAGGATGAGTTAATAAAATATACAAGAATTGTTAATAGCGGTGAGCCGCCAGTAGAAGCCTGGAATCATAATCAAATGCGTGGTCTTGCCTCTACCATTACCGGCTATCTGAGCAAAGAAAGTGCAGAGAGAGCTAATTTATACACAGAAAAACCACTTTTTCAGCCACCTATTGAATCTCATCCAATAATTTATAATGCACCGGTAATCTTTGTTCGTGAACGGACCCGTCGCTTATGGGTAGATGATGCTAAAAAGGTGGCTGAGGCTATTTATAAGGATTCTGATATTCCTCCTTTTATACGCTCCCTTGCAGCAGATCCACACACAAAGGAATTACCAAATCCTGACGATTATACCGATGATGATAGTATTGATGAAGACGATGGTGAGCATTTGCTTCCCCTCCTCTATAATGATCAGCAAGAGGAAATCGTTAAAAGATTAAAAAGGCATTTTGGTGTCCTTGTGCAAGGACCGCCTGGAACTGGAAAGAGTCATACTATTGCAAACTTAGTCAGCTCACTACTTGCCCGTGGTAAGCGTGTATTAGTTACCAGTCAGACAGAAAATGCCTTAAAGGTGCTGCGTGACTATATTCCTCAGGAAATCAGGAGCCTTTGTGTCAGCCAATTGGGGAATGATACTGAGGCGAAGGGGCAGCTCAATGAGGCTGTTGAGTCTATAGGTAAACACCTTGCTGAAAAAAATAGTTTAATAGTTGAACAAAATATTAAACAGATAAAAAAGGAGTTAAGAGTAGTTCGGGAAGAACGGGCAAGGCTTCGTAATCAGATAAAAGATTGGGTGGAGTTAGACTCCTGCACTATAAAGATAGATGGCGAAATTATTAGTGCCCACAAAACCTCAATAGAGTGTTCTGAAAATGAATCAATTTATTCATGGTTTCCAGATAATCTGTCTCCCGACACTAAACCGCCACTCAGTGAACAAGAATTGCATGAAATGTGTTCTCTTTTAAAAGAGGTTTCACCAGAAGATAGAAAAGCCTGTCTCCAATACCTTCCGGATCTAAAAGATATATTACCACCTAAGGATTTTTCAAAGAGAGTTTCTAGATTAAAGGCAAGCTTAAATTTATCAGTTGAAACAGAGGATTTAAGGAGTAATTGGAATAGCCAGCTTAAACAGGCAAAACGCGATGACATTGAAAAAGCTATATTATTGCTGGAGGAGGCATTAACAGAACTCTATGAGATAAAAGAATCATGGCAATTTAAGATTCTTGATTTAATAGTATCAGTAATAGCACAAGATAATTACTGGCAAAGCTTTATAAAAAGGTGTTCTTCCTATAGAGACTCTGCATGGCAGGCATATCAAGTCATTCAAGGCTGTGAAATTACAGTTGAGAACCTATCTCCTGATTTTGATGTTAATGCTGCCATTGAAGAGCTTGAACACATCATTAAAAAAGGCAAAAAACCATCAAACTGGATTATCAGGATAAGTCTATCAAAGGCAGCAAAATTACTCTATGACTCAGTAAAAGTTGATAAACGAAGTCTTCTCACCCCAGAAAAAATCAATACTGCAAAAGCATATTTCTCTTATAGAGCTATTCTTGAAAAAATTGATACCCTGTGGAGAAAAACTCTTACCACTGTTAATGGTCCTGAATTAGATATAGCAAAGCCGATGCCTCTTGCTGAAATAGATGAGAAAATTAAGAATATTCGTAGTCCTGTATACTGGAAAGAAAAATATCTTAATAATATTAAAGATGTTTTAATAACCTTTGGGGGGCATCGAAAGCAGATTTTTCATAAGCAAGAAGCACTTGAAGAATATCTTAAAACCTTCCATGGACAAATCGCAGAAATCGAAAAGCTGGATATTAAGCAGAATCTGTCTGGATACAGAAACTTTCTTTTAAAGGAATTCTCATCAAATGAAAATGCCCACAATCTCTGGAACATATTTGCTGATGCAACCAGTAGTCTATCTATTGATAAATATATGAAGGCTTATACTGAATTAATGCGTTTATTACAGGTCAGCAAAAAAGTTGAACGGCTTGAATATTTATCGAATAAACTTAAAGATGCAGCTCCCAATTGGCATGAGAGCCTTGAGAAAAGGGCGATTGAAAGTGGACAGGAGGCTTTAGAAGAAAATTGGGCAATGGCATGGAGATGGCAAAGACTTAATGAATGGCTAAATAGACTTCACAACCGTGAAAGTGTTGAGAGTCTTCAAACCCATCTGGAAAGGTTAAGGAAAAAAGAGCGTGAGTTAATAGTACAGCTTGTTAAGGAAAGGACATGGCAGAGGCAGCTTGCTAATGTTAAAGACTATCATTATAAGGCATTAGTCGCATGGGCTGATGCCATGCGTAAATATGGAAAGACTGGTGGTAAATATGCCCAGCGATGGCTATCTGCCGCTGCTAAGGCAATGATTGATGCTGTTGGAGCAGTTCCAGCATGGATTATGACCTCCATAGAGTTGTACAATCATTTCCAGCAGAATCAGGAATTTTCGATGTGGTTATAGTTGATGAAGCAAGTCAATGTGATATGAAATCTTTGCCTGTTCTTTTCAGGGCAAAAAAGGTTTTGGTTGTTGGCGATCCAGAACAGATTAGCCCTGTGAGTGTTGGTATTGATAGAAGTAAAGTATTTGAATTGATCAGACAATTTCTTTCTGATATATCCAATGCAGATACTACATTTTTAATTGACAACAGCCTTTATGACATCAGTAAAACCATTCCCCGTATGGGTAGGATACTGCTCACAGAGCACTTCCGCTGTGTCCCCCCAATTATTGAATTTAATAACTATTTATGTCCGAGTTATGCAGGGAAGTTAGAACCCTTACGGCAACCAAATCCACAAGAGAGGCTTGATCCATCAATTAATAATATTTTTATGGAAAATGGGTTTAAAGATAATAGCGATGTTAATAAACCAGAAGCCGAAGCCTTAGTAGAAATGCTTATTAAGTGTTGCAAAGATGAACAATATTCGAGGGGTGGTAAGAATAATCGAAAGCGGACAATGGGAGTCATATCCCTTCTTGGAGAGAAACAGGCAAAGTATATTTCAGAGTTAATAGCACAGCGGATTGATGAAACCGAAAGAGAGGAACGTAGAATTATATGTGGCGATGCCTATGCATTTCAGGGAGATGAAAGGGATGTTATGTTTCTATCGTTAGTAGTTGCTACAAATGAACAATATAGAGCATTGACAATAGATTCAGACCGTCAGAGATTTAATGTTGCCACAAGCAGGGCAAGAGATCAGGTATTTCTTTTTCATTCTGTAAGGCTGAATGATATCAAAAATCCTGAATGTGTTAGATATAAATTGCTGAGTTGGTATATGAATCCTCCTTTAGCAGAAATAGAAGCTGGTATGGAAATATTAAAGCAAAAGGCAGAAAGTCCCTTTGAGATTGATGTTGGAGAAAGGATTATAAATCGGGGTTATAGAGTTATTCCTCAATTCCGTCCTCTGCCTAATGACTATAATTATAGAATTGATTTGGTTATACAGGGAGAAAATAATCGTGTTGCTGTAGAGTGTGATGGAGACCGTTCACATGGTATTGAGAGATGGGAATATGATCAGCGTCGTGAGGCACAGCTGCGCCGTGCAGGTTGGAAGTTCTGGCGTATAAATGGAAGCGCCTTCTATCGTAATAAAGAAAAGGCTCTTGAAAGCCTTTGGCAGTTTCTTGAAGAAGAAGGAGTCAAACCTCTTATATATAAAAAAACTACAGAAAATAGCAGTAAAACTTCAGAGAAGAATAGTAAAATACCAAAGGACAATCAAAATAATAGAGATTCTCATTATAATAACGAATCCGTTGTTACTCAGAAAAATGATAAGGTTTTATCAGAAAATACTGATAAGGTAAGCCCAGTGACACTACAAGAAAATTTGTTTAATATAACTGAACCTCAACCAGTTCCCAATAATTGGGAGATATGGTTTGAAATTTCACACTGGGGGAAAGAAACTGGACATATTGAGAGTTCAGAAAGGGCTTTTGCATATCAAATTGGTAAAAAACTTAAACATAGTTATGAAATTTATCCAAATCAAAAAAGTAAAATGGAAAAGTTATGGAAAATAGCTATTAAAAAGGGATTTAAGCCTAAATGATTGAGCCGTGTTCTTGCAAAGCACTATGGCTTCACGGACGAGGAATTGGACTTCATCATCAACTACGACATCAAATACCGCATGGGACGGGAGAGTGAGAAGGACAATTGACTCAGGAAGAACTTAAAAAATTGATGCGTGAATTAAGGAGTTGTCTGATGAAATCGGGTGGGTGAAGTTAAGGAGATTTTTTAAAAAAGTTTTATACATGCTATAATGTAACCAAAGGAGGTAAGGAACATGGAAAATACAGAGCTAAATATATTAATCGGTAGTTTAAAGGCACAGGTCAATGTCCTTGAGGCAAAGATTAAACAGGTACAAAAATCCGCCAAGATAAAAACCTTTGCTGATTTTTACGGCATCTTATCAGGGCATGGCGAAACCTCTGAAGAAGAAATTGAGGCTGTTAAGTTTAAACTCAAGGAAAATCTTTTATGACTACCTGTATTGTTGATACTCATGCACTCGTCTGGTTTTTAGAAAAAAATTCAAGATTACCAAAGACTGCAAGAAAAGCCCTTTTAGACCCAACTGCCCAGATTATCTTACCTACCATTGTTTTAACAGAGATAACTTTCTTATATTCAAAAAGAAGAACTACTATTGACCTGCCTATAGTGCTTTCAGAGGTTGCAAGTTCCTCAAATTGCACCGTATATCCACTTGATGAAGAAGTTGTTTTAAGAATCCCTACCAACCTTAATATTCACGATGCTATTATCGTAGCAACAGGACTTCTTTTTAAAGAATTAATGGAACACGATGTGGCAATAATTACAAAAGATAATTCAATTAAAAACTCTAAGCTAATCAAAACGGTTTGGGCTTGACTGAATTAATAAACACTTTACAGACGAGGAGTTGGACTTCATCCCTTCGGTTTCACTCAGGATGGGCATCAACTACGACATCAAATACCGCATGGGGCGGGAGAGTGAGGAGGACAATTGACTCAGGAAGAACTTAAAAAATTGCTGGATGAATTAAGGGGTTGTCTGATGAAATCGGGTGGGTGAAGTTTAAAGAAGTAGATTAGGTATATTTCATGTGCCTATATTCATTAAATAAATGAATTATTTCATATAAAAT
>JACQQJ010000182.1 GCA_016207035.1 Nitrospinota bacterium
ATATATATATCAATATATTTTATTTGTGTCAAGGAATAAGTCTTTTGGAAAAAATGAAATAGGACGCAGATATTAGAAGATAACAGCCCCTCACATAACCCCCTGCGAAGAGTCTCTTCGTAGTAGGTTATGTGAGGGGTTTTCTTATATTCATCTTTGCTAAAATAATGCCCTCCCTTAATCCATAATCACTTACTATCATCTCAGAAAATTCAAATATCTCCATTGTCTTTATAACAATTACTGTACCAGGAATAATAAGGTCCTCCCTTCCCCTTTCAAGTGGAGGGATATCCCTTCTTTGTCTCAGTGTCAGAGTCTTTAATCTGCTGAGAAGCAATTTCACTTTTTCAAGTTTTAAAATATAATTATTTACCTTTTTCGAGTCATATTGATTGAGGTTTAAATCAAGCGCTGCCAGGGTAGTTACAGTCCCTGCTGTACCTATGAGGTGTTTTGAGTTTTGCCCTGAACTTGATTCAGGGTTGAGTTTTGAGTTTATTTCATCTCTCACAATTTTAACCTTATCCTCTATTACCTTCTCCATAACCTTGAATTCTTCTTCATCAACAGGGTCACTCTTTATATATTTTTCAGCAAGATGAACCACCCCAAGGTCAGTTCCAAAAGATTTAATCATTTTTTTGTCAATTGCAAAGATGAATTCTGTACTCCCTCCTCCAATATCAAAGATAATTGACCTCCCCCGACCCCCTTCCTTACGAAGGAGGGGAAGGGGAAGGTTACCTGAAAAAACCCCGAGGAGGGTTCTTCTCGCCTCCTCTTCCCATGGTATAACCTCCAATTCAAGACCTGTCAATCTCTCAATTCTTTGTTTAAATTCATTCCTATTCTGAGCCTCTCTCACTGCACTTGTTGCTGACACCCATAGAGCAGAAGGATTATACCCCGATGCCACTTTTTTAAAATTTATGACTGCAGCTATCGTTCTCTCCATTGCCCTATCCATAAGAAACCCATTTTTAGATAAACCCTCTCCAAGTCGTGTAATAACTTGATCTGAATAAAGGGGTTTCAACACTTCTCCATCACTCTCTGCAACCAAAAGCCTGACAGTATTTGTCCCTAAATCTATAGATGCAAATATCTTGGTAGCGTCCCTCAAATTTTGCATGATGTATTTTTATTAGGAAGCCAGGAAAACAGGAATATTTATTTAATGGTTTCTCCACTTCCTGTCTTCATGGTTTCCTAATAGTATTATTTTTGGTTATTTCCTCATAAAAAGTTTTGGGACGCTACTAAATTATTGCTAAACTAAATCAAACTTAGACATTTTCGTTATTGGAGTTTAGGATTTAGAACTTATTTGGTTATTGGTGCTTGGAATTTGAGAATTGTCACAATCCCATCTTTTTTAATGCATCACCACCACGAGTAGCCTGTGGAGGGGCATCTTCAGGAAGATAAATCATAACACCACCTTTTACGGGTCTTAAAATTATCTTTCCCTCATCAGCCAGCCTTTTTGTAACTTCAACAGGATTCTCCCCTTCAAAATATTTTTTGAATGCCTCATTAAAGCCAGAATACACGGTATGAATCCCTTTATACCCATCCTTTCGTAGAGAAATGATCGCCTTTTTTACAAACTCTACATGATTCATTTTTTCAGACATATAACCTCCTTTAGCCCTCAATCTTTTTTAGTTTATCTTTATACAGGGTTCTGACCTTTTCTATCTCAGAGTTTATCACATTCCTCTCCTGCTCAGTAATTCTTAATTTCAGTCCTCGACTATAGTAGTCTATGGATCGTAAGGGGTCAACCTCATAATAAGCATAGATACTCCCAATATTGAGATAAGGACTTAAGTATTTATCATCAAGTTTTAAGGCATATTCAAATTCATTTAAAGCCATTCTGGTATCTTTTTTGGACAGAAAAAAGAGGCCCCTTAGATTATGGAGCTGAGGGGAAAATTCACCATTCACATCCAGTTCCATGCACTCATTTATGAGTTTAAACCCCTTACTTTTATCTGCAGCATAAAGGGTAGTATATATTTTATTCATATACAGATTGATAAGCTCATATCTGGCATCTGAATTCTCACTGTTAATATCAAGTGCCTTTTTATAATTATACAGAGAGTCTTCAATACGGTTATCATTCTTGCTAACCTGACCAGTTAAAAAATATGAATGGGAATTAAAATATCTTTCTATCTCCTTGCTTATCTCCTCTGCACCCTCTTTTGAAGGGGGGGATAAGAGGGGGGTTACAGGTTTACGATATTTTAACATATTTTCAAGATTTCTTCCTTTTATTGTTGTCCCTATATGATGGACCCTCGGGGCAGTAAATTCAACATAGGGGCGGTCGTCAGTCACAACAGGGACTCTATTTACAAATTGAGACAGATTATCCTTATCCATAATAAATGTGGAAAGTAGTTGATAGGGATTAGAAATCCCGATTTCTTTAAGGCTTTCTGCCAATCTCTTATTCTGAAACCTGCCTTTAAGCCTCTCAAGGTTTATCGTTAATTTGCTGTCAGAACCTATCATAATAGCATCCCACTTTGTAAACCACATAGTAGAGTTTGGAAATACTGATACAAAAGTAGAGACAAGCATCCTGAAATCATCCTCAGATAAATGGTGAAGGGGTATCCACTGTGATACCATACCGCCACTCTTAAGGCGTGATTTGCATAACAGATAATACTCCCTGCTGTAGAGATTTACAATACCGGCATTTGATGGGGGGGGTGGTTCAGATGTAATAAAATCAAATTTTTTGTCTGTAGTCAGCAAAAAATTCCTCCCGTCTTCAATAATCATTTTTAATCTTGGGTCAGCGAGTATATTCCTGTTCCCTTCTGAAAAATATCTCCCACTCTCAAAGACCTCTTTTGATATATCTACTGCATAAACCTCTTCAACCCTATGGTCGCTGACAGCACCTGCAGTTGAACCTGTTCCAAAGCATATTACCAGCACGCTCTTCGGGTCATTATGAAACATAAGGGGTAGATGTGCCTGAAGCCTCTCAAGCTGTAATGCACCTCTGAACTCACCTGCAATTGGGTCACCATTTATCCATAACCTTTTTACAGGTTTTCTCTGAGGGGTAAGATCTGTCTCCTGTGATGAAACCAAAACGGTTCCTGTTATCCCCTCTTTATAATAAAGCACTTCATTTCCTAAATCTAATTTTTCAACACTTATTAATCTCGGAATATCGCCTCTTTTCAATATAAACCCAATAATAATAATTCCAGCAATAATAGACGATACAGGTATAACATACCGTGAAAGATTTCTCCTGTTGAGGAAAATGATTGTAATACCAAAAATGAGTGAAATAGAACCTACAACTATAATGGCCTTCTGAATCCCGAGGATAGGAAGGATTATAAATCCAGAGGAGAATGAGCCGATTATAGCCCCTATGGTATTAATTAAATATATCTTTCCTATCCCCTTTCCTACATTCTTTACATCACTCAAATAAATTGTTGAGATAGCAGGAAAACTTGCCCCCATGAATAAGGTGGGGATAATCATAATTAAAAATGCCATTAAAAATGTGGCAAATAATCTCTTCCACCAATATCCGATACCAAGAGACTGCAATGACCACGAGATAAAGATATTGAGCCAGGAAGAAAAGAGATTATGATGTGCAAAGAGGAGGAGGGATAAGAGCCCCATTAATCCAATGAGGATCTGAAAAAGGGCAAATATGGTTACAATCCTTTCTCTATTCAATCCCCCCCTTTCACCCTTTGATAGATGGGGATTAAAGGGGATTTTGGCAAATATAAAACTGCCACCTGCTATACCAAGCAGAAATGTAAAGAGGATTATTGAAAATGCATATATGGTATTATCAAGAATCAATATGAGAAGTCTTGTCCATAACACCTCATACGATAGTGCTGCCATTCCTGAAAAACCAAAGGTAATAAGGACAAACAAATGTGGAATGCTGAGTTCGGAGTGCAGAGTTTTAAGTCTGGAGTTTTGAGTTTTAAATTCTGGATTCTGCGACCCATCCACTGGATGGGTGCCCCAGACTTCTGACTTCTGACTTATTATATATGCCCCTGCCCCTGCGAAAAAATTGAGGAAGGCTGCTGAATAGAGGGAGTTGTTTATACCAATACTCTCAATCAAATAAAAACCAGTAACTGCACATCCAACAACAGCACCAAAGGTATTCAGAGAATAAATGATACCTGAATCTATCCCAACCCTGTCTTCACTCCTTATAAGAAATCTTGATATAACAGGGAGGGTTCCTCCCATCATAATTGTAGGAAATATAAGGATAAAAAATGATAGTATAAATCTTTCTATGGAGAGAAAGATGAAGCTCCCCCCAATTATGTTGTAGATCATGATATATAACCACTCAGAAGACTTTATAAGATAGGGCAGGGAAATAGCATATAAACCTGTAAGTATCTCAAGTAATGCATATACCTTCAGAGGATCACCCTTATTATCAATGAGTCTGCCAAAGATATACCCACCTATACCCAGCCCAGCCATAAATACAGTAAGAACTGTACTTACTGCAAAAGAGGATACACCAAATACATGGGATAGAAGACGAATCCACACAATCTCATATACCAGACCCGAGACACCTGACAGGAAAAAGATAAGGAGAATGAGGAATTTTACATATTTCATTATTGGCTATTGATGGTTGTTTATCTCTTAAACAATTCAGGTGGGGCTATCTTGATCTTTAATTCAGACTCCGTTGCAGTCTTTCCTATCTTTGATATATCCAGTCTTCCTATCCTGTTTCCCTTTAAAGTCGCAAACCATACATTACCTACCAAATCGGTAGTGATAGCCTGTGGCTGGCTATCCTTTGTTGGCATATCATAATCCGAAAAAATTTTTGTAACAGGGTCAAATTTTGCAATCTTATTATCAAGTTTCATTGAAATCCATATATTATCATTTTTATCAATTATTATATTTTGAGCGCCTTTTTTCCCGGGGAGAGGAAATTCTGTAAACTCCTCCGTTGCAGGATCAAATTTAACTAATTTATTATATTTAATCTTGATAAACCATATATGCCCTCTTGAATCAACTGCTGTTCCAACAAGTAAGCTGAAGTCGGGCTGTATTTTATACTCTTTAAACTTGCCTGTCCCTTGATTTAACATGGCAATTTTATTCCCACCCTTTTCTACAAACCATATATTATCATTTTTATCAGATACAAGACCCGCTGACTGGCTCATTGGGGTAGGTATATCGTATTCCTTAAACCTCCCCTTACGAATGGCGGGAGAGTTGCGGGGTGGTGGCGTAAATTTAGTTATCTTGTTTCTATACCACTCTACAAACCATATATTCCCCTTTGAATCAACAGTTATAGATGTTGGGTTGCTATCTGGCACAGGCAGTTCAAATTCATCAAACTGTAAGGTTTTGGTATTAAATTTCCCAATTTGATTCCCAAGCTGTTCAGTAAACCATATATTACCCTGTCTATCCATTTCCATATCAAAAGATTCACTCCTTGATGTTGGAATCTCAAATTCTTCATAGAGATTTTTCAAAGGGTCAAATCTGCCTATTTTATTTACCATGAATTCCATAACCCATACAATACCATGACGGTCAACAAGAATATCAGAGGGAGAAGTCAATGGGGTTGGAATAAGAAATTCTTCAAGAGGGGTATCAGAGGCAAAGGCAACAGAGGACAGAATACAGAATACAGAATACAGAATACAGAATAAAAACCTCTGACTTCTGACTTCTGACTTCTGACTTCTGACTTCTTGTTTCATACCCTCTTTCTTTTCAAAAGAAAAATGGCCATTATGATAACCACTCCTAAGAGGATAACTGATGAATAAATCCAGAAAGGAATCCTATTAACATCCTCTGCACCTTGACCCTCAGCACTCACCTCTTGAATCCCCTCTGACTCAACAGGTTTTGCAGTTGCAATTTCAGGGACAGTTGACATGACTAATCTGGCAATCTTATTTGCCCCTCTCTCAGCCTCTGTAAACCATATATCCCCCTTTGAATCTATAGCCATATTCATCGGCTGAGAATTAACTGTTGGTATATCAAACTCATTAAATAATGCAGTTTCTATATCAAAAAAACCTATCTTGTTTCTCATATTATCTATATACCAGAGCCTCCCCTTTTTATCAAAGATAATGCCATAAGGGGCACTGTTATATCCTGGTAGCGGCGCTTCACTTATTATGCCTGTCGCTGGTAAAAGCATTGCAATTTTACGACCGCTCGTTTCGGCAAACCATATATTCTTAGAGCTATCTATAAGCAGCTTACCAGGTTTGCTGTTGCGAGTCCCAATGGGAAAGGGCTTATATTTTTTTTCCTTGATATCAAATTTACCTATCTCGTTATTTGCATGATCACTAACCCAGATATTATCATCTGTATCTATTACCAGATTTGATAGGCGGCTCGTTACATCTTTCAAGGTATACTCTGTAATCTTCTTTGAATTGATATCCAGCTTTCCAAGATTTCCAGAATTCCATTCAATAAACCATAAATTACCCTTTGAATCTATAGATAGGTCATGGGGCTGACTATTTTGTGTTGGTATTTTGTATTCAGTAAATTTTTCTGTATCAGGGTCAAAAAAATCAATTTTATTCCCTAATAATTCCAGAAACCATATCTTATCATTTCTATCTACTATTATTGCACCAGGTCCCCCAATAGCTCTTACATCAAAGGCCTCCTTTGGTGGGACTTTTTCATTTGGAGAATATTTCCAGTCAGTTTTTGGTAGTTCCTTTACCGAGGGTAAATCATATTCCTTAAAGGTTGATTTTGAAGAGTCAAATTTAACTAATCTATGTGAAGACTGGGCTGTAAACCATACATTATCTTTAGAGTCAACCGCTATACCTACTGGCTGGCTGTATGGGGTTGGTATAGTATACTCATGAATAGTAGGTCCCTTTCCTGATCCAGTGGAGATTCCTTCACCCTCTGAGCCGTGCATATGCCCACCCTCTTCATCACCAGTAGATATATTTGCAAGGAGATAGAAAAGGAGAAATATAACGAATAAAAAAATTTTCTTAAAAGGATTCATTGTTACTTACCAGGTAAATGTCGGTTCATACATATGACGCATCTGCCAGTTTGCATCTTTGTATGTCTCAACCCCGCCAATTGCCTGAATCAATCTACCAGTCTTTTCATCAACACCGCTTGTCTTCCCTGCCCTGTATTTACCACTCTGTATCTGCCGTGCCCTGTCAATCCTATAATACTCCGCAACATTCAACGGCGGCATATACATCCTTATCCCCATGCGAGAGTTATGACATGCATCACATCCATAGATCTTTGCCTGATGCCCGCTTTTATATACAGAAACAAGAAAAATTATTGCTAAAACAAGAATTGGGGAGTTGACAATAAATTTTTTCACTAAGCCCATATGTATATGTTCTTCACCTTCAACTTGCCCTCTATCAATGCCCTTTTTATGTAAAAATGGGATTTTTATAAATGGCAATAAGGTAAATA
>JACQQJ010000189.1 GCA_016207035.1 Nitrospinota bacterium
CATATATGCTTTACTATAAAAAGCGGAATTGTATGGTATATCTACGAACTAATAGCGGATTTACACTTATAGAAATAATGATTGCAATAGTTATTTTATCGGTTGCACTCTTATCAATGGCATCAACCTCGGTATCTGTTATCAAAGGTAATCAAGTGAGCGATAGGGTAACTGAAGCTACAACCCTTGCACAGGACACCATTGAAGAATTGAGAAATAAGGACTTTTATCTTGGTTCAGACGGTCTTTTAGGGACTGGAGATGATACAATTAGTCCAGAACTTTCTAATTCAAATACCTCCAACGAAGGTATCACGAACTCTGTAACCCTCTTTGAATCCCCTGACCATGCGTATAACATTGATTCAAGCGGTAATGAAGACAGGACAAACCTGCTGAACTCACCACCCTTAACTACCAGTGTATTCTATCTCCGTCGGTCATGGGTAATTCAGGATAATATACCAGTAGCGAATATGAAGACGATTATTGTCATCGTTGGATGGATTGAAGCAGGATTGAACCGATATGTTACAGTTTCAACTGTCATTGCTGGAACGAGATTCTCTGGAATGCCCGGGACAATATAATGGTTAAGTTATGAGTTATGAGTTAAGAGTTAAAAATGATAGTGGTCTAACCCTGATAGAGTTATTAATCGCAATGGCCATTGGACTTGTAGTGTTAGGCTCTATCTTTTCATCGTTCACAAGTCAAAAAAAGGCATTTGCCATTCAGGAACAGATTACTGATATGGAACAGAATCTTCGGATTCCCATGGACTTTATAACGAGAGACTTAAGAAGCACTGGTTACAATCCAACTGAAATACTTGTAGTTGGCACTTCAGTTGGAATTGTCCCAGACTTGAGCACAACAATAAATATAAATAGTATCAGAATATTATCAGATGTTGAAGATGGTAATGGTGTTATTGGTGCAGGGTCTCCAGAGACAGTTACCTACTCTTTAAACGGGGAAACCCTCCAGAGGAATGGGCAACCTTTAGTTGAAAATGTAACAGCCTTAACTTTTACCTATTATGATTCTGCAGGGAATACGATTGCCACCCCTGTAACAGGGGGCAATTTAGCCAATATCAGACTGGTTCAGATTTCATTAACAGCCCGGACAGCAAAGGAGGATGCCAATTTTACTTCAGGTGTAAATATAAGCGGGACAGCTGCTGATGGTACCTGTAGGACAAGGACACTAACTGCACGGGTAAGGACAAGAAACATAGGATTAAAATGAGGATTTTATGGCTACCATAGTTAAAAATGAAAAAGGGGTCGTGCTTATCATATCCTTGATGATCCTGGCACTGCTGACTGTCCTCTCATTAACAGCCATTTTAACTACCACTTCAGATATGGAGATAAGTACAAATTATAAGGTCTCACAGGTCACCTTTTATAATACTGAAGGGAGTATGGATATTGCACCGGGTATAATACGAAGGACAATCTCTCTTAAAACAGAACCTCCATCTATTCTAACCTCTTTAGGTATAACAGATACAAATAATAATGGAATATCAGATACAGATGAAGCCTCCCTATTCAGCGGACTTACCGTTGACAACAATGGTAATAGTATAGCAGATTTTACTGAGAGTATTATGGGTTTTGTTACTTCAGCACCTCCTGACTTTACCATTGCGACGCCTCCTAATTTTAGTATTACAACTAACACCCCTGGGACTGCTGTATCTACGAACAGGGAAGGACCTGTCGCGCTTAAAGGTTTTTCTACAGGGTTTGCTACAGGTTATGAAGGCGGGGCAATGACAGGGAGGGGTATCTATTTCAGCATGACAGGGACAGGGTCAGGAGATAGGAATTCCCAATCACAGGTACAGTTACTGTACCGATGTGTTGAAAGGAGTGGAGGGGGGTGTCTATGAAAAAATTATTATTAGTCTCTTTGGTAGTTCTGTGCATATTTTTAATAAACGGTGAAGTCATTGCAGCCAGTAAGATCATTAAAGACAAGGGAACATTGACCTCGGTGGAGGATGATGGAACGGTTATAATTGATGAAAAAGGGTATAAAATAGACCCATCAGTCAAAATCATTGATAAGAAAGGAAAAAAGGCTGCCCTTTATAACCTCCTTCCCCCAACTAAAGTCTATTTTGAGTATAAGTACACCAAAAAGGGATTTGTTATAAAACTAATAGAGGAGTTCCCTGATGTATTTCCAAAATAAAAGAGGTGACCATTATGACAAACTTTAAAAATATTTTTAGAGGTGTCTGTTTTTTAATTATGATTGCATGCTCCTCAGCATTAGCCCAGACTAATAGCGACTATACCGCTGCCCCGCCTTTTATAGCAGGGGCTATTGAACCAAATGTCCTCATTGTGCTGGACAACTCTGGTAGTATGTGCGATCAGGCTTATGCAGGGTCTTATGACCCATCCGGGTTTACCAATGGGCAGTACTACGGGTATTTTGACGGTTCCAAGAATTACCAATACACCAATAATGGCAGGTGGGAGGAGACTTCAGAGCCATTAACTAACGGAACAACTGTCAACCCCATTGCCAGCGGAAGTTTTCTCAGTTGGGCAACAATGCGCAGGGTTGAAGTAGCAAAAAAACTCTTAATTGGAGGTAAGGCAGACCCCCGTTCTCCCAACGCTGGTATTACTGTAAAACTCACTGCTGAGACTGCCTGTTCTTCCTCATGGGATTTTCAGAAAGACTATGATACCACCGGGCAGAACCTGATATATCCATTTGATGGAAATTACCGTTTTACGAGGTCAAGTAATGAATTGAGCGTAAGCCCTATTAGCGGGGCTGATACATTTTTAACATATCCAAATGCTGATGTTAGTATCCCTGCTGGATGGACTGTTTTTCCTGCTGCCAGCAATGCGTGGGCTGATGTGGATGAAGCATCCTCAGATGGCGATGTAACCTATATCCAGAATAACAATACCACAAGCCCTGTTATACTGGATTACAATTATACACAGCTCAAACCTGCCGGCACTATTACTGTTACAGTAAAGGTAAGGGCAAAAAAAACAGCCAGCGGTAGTACAAGAAGTATACAAGGGGTGCTCAGGATAGGCGGCGTGAATTATGAGTCAAACACCTCCAGTCTTTCTACTTCATATTCCCTCTATTCTTTTACATGGACAACCAATCCTGCAACAGGGGCAGCATGGGATTGGAATGACATTAAATCCGCCGGGATAGGGAGTTTACAGAGTTTTGGAGTTCAGGCTGCCGCCAATTATGCCGCCTCCCCATTTCCCCGTGTAACACAGGTCTATCTTGATGTTTCAGTTACTATACCATCTGGTGGACCTTATAATACGATAGTTGACCAGGGGATGATAAAGGCAGAAGGCATCATTGACCGGTTAACGGATAAAGCCAGGTTTGGTCTGTCTTATTATAATAGGGGCGACGGCTTGGAATCTGGCACTACCAACGGTAGATACGATGGAGGGAATGTCAACACCTATATAGATTTTGGCTCTACCACAAGTATGATTACCTCTATCCACAATATGGCTCCATCTACATGGACACCCCTTGGAGAGACCCTTTATGAGATGGTGAGATATTTCAGGCAGGACTCCCCGTATTATACAGGCAATTCCCCTGCTGACTACCAGACAGGGCTTAATTATGACCCGTATTATTTTAACTATCCAGGTTCAAGTTCGGACCAGTATGTCCCATGTGCCAAGTCATTTATACTTTTGCTTACTGATGGAGAATCAACCCAGGATAGAAATATCCCTGATAGTTTGAAAGGTTATTCCATCAGCGATTATCGGTTCGAAGGCACCACTGTTGGAACTACCTATTCATCCAATGGCAGGGATTACCTTATTGATGTTGCTCTCTGGGCAAGGACAAATGATATGCGTCCTGGGTCATGCACTACCACTCCAACCTCGTTTCAGCAGTGCATTAAGGGAAACCAGAATGTAGTTCTTTATCCTGTGTTTATGTTTGGTACTGGTTCAACCTTGCTGAAAGATGCGGCAATAAACGGCGGGTTTAATGACCTGAATGGTAATAATCTGCCTGACTGTAGCACAATCCCAGAGGAATGCTACAGGGATACAAACGGAGATGGTAGTATTGACTCAAATGACCTGCCTTTAACCTATTTTGAGGGGGATGATGGTTATGCATTAGAGACAAATATTACGAATGCTATTACAGATATGTTAAAAAGAAGTGCCTCCGGCACATCTGTATCTGTCTTAACCACCTCTGCCAGTGGGGCAGGTGACATATTCCAGTGCTATTTTCTTCCCAGCAAGACCGTGAATAATAGAGAGATTACATGGCTTGGTCATTTACTCCAGCTTGGGGTAAGTGCAAAGGGAGAGATTCTTGATAATGCAAATAATAAGATTACCTTTTCTTTCAATGATACTGAAGGTCAAACCTATGTTAATAATGTTACTTCAGGGAGTAGTGATCCACTAACTGAATGGACAGGTTATAAATGGGATGCTGGTGAAAATCTTGTAACTAAAACCCCCACATCAAGAACAATTAAGACCTTTGTTGATATGAATAAGAATGGGGTTATTGACAGTGGCGAGTATATATCTTTTGAGGATAACAATAAAGCCACCTTGAAACCATATCTACGGGCATCTACAGACACTGAGTCCGAAAATATTATCAACTACATTCGTGGTGCCAGTATATCTGGCTATAGAGACAGGACATACAGTGGGACAGACCAGTATAAGCTGGGAGATATAATCTATTCCACTCCAACAGTTGCTAGTGTCCCTGCTGAAAACTATGGCCTGATTTACGGTGACAAGACATACTCACAATTTTTTGATTCATGGAAATCAAGAGATACTATAGTATTTATAGGGGCGAATGAAGGAATGTTACATGCCTTCAAGTCAAGCGATGGGAGTGAACTCTGGGCATTTATTCCCCAGAACCTCCTCCCTCATCTGAAATGGCTTACAGATACCAATTACTCCCATGTCTATTATGTAGACCTGAGGGCAAAGGTGACGGATATTAATTTCGGAGATACTGCAAGTCCAAACTGGAAAACGATTTTAATTGGCGGGATGAGGCTTGGAGGGGGTCAGATAAGCGTAACTGGCGACTTTGGAACAGGGAGCGAGACCATAAACTTCCAATCATCCTATTTTGCCATAGATATTACAGACCCAGCCTCTCCAAACCTCCTGTGGGAATTCACAGATTCAAATCTCGGTTTTACTGCTTCATATCCTGCAATTGCGAAGGTAGGTAATGAATGGTTTGTTATTATAGGTTCAGGGTCAAAATCTTCTTATGTCCCAGATTATACAGGGGCGAGTACACAGACAGGGAAGATATTTGTTCTCAATGCAAGGAATACAGGGACATGGACATTAAACTCTACATATTGGAAATTTGATACAGGCATTAATAATGGTTTCATGGGAGACCCCCTTTCAGTGGATATTGATTTCAAGACAAATAATAGTGCATCAGATGGAACAACCTCCTATAATACAGAGGTTATTTATATCGGCGAGACATATGACTCAGGGGGGACACCCCGCTGGAGAGGGAAATTATTCCGTCTTGTTTTAAATGGGAAAGTAGACCCTGCAGAGTGGAGTCTCTATACACTCTTTGATGGAGATGCCTTTACTACAGCCACTCCAATTACCGTATCCCCTGCCGCAACTGTTGATGAACTGAGTAACCTCTGGGTCTACTTTGGAAGCGGTAGATTTTACAGCCAGGATGATAAGTCAACAACAACCAAGCATGCCTTCTTCGGGATAAGGGATTCCTACTGGGATGGTTCAAGTTCCCAATGGAAACCCTGCTGGGATGGTTCAACATGGAGCTCCCAGTCCCAATGTACAACATCTGGAATTACATCTACAGGATCCCTCTTTAATGCAGGAGAGGTTACACAGGTAGTTGAGGGGGGGAGCAGTGTTTCCACAACATCATGGGGAAATATTGATTGGGAGACATTTGTCACCAATGTCTCAAATAGTTCCACATACAGAGGATGGTATACTGAACTTGCCCAGGGTGATACAGTTACAGGTGTTGGGGCTGAAAGGGTAATCACCAAACCATCTGTTATAGGAGGAATAATCCTATTCTCTTCATATATTCCTAAATCTGATGTCTGCAGTTACGGCGGGACGAGCAATCTCTATTCCCTATATTACAAGACTGGCACGGCATATAAAGAATCAACAGTAGGAACAACCACAAGTGGCGGAGAGACAACAATTCTTAAATCAATAAGCCTTGGATACGGTATGGCATCAAGTCCGGCTGTTCATGTAGGGCAGGAAGAGGGGGCAAAGGCATTTGTCCAGACAAGCACAGGGGAGATCAAAGAGATTACATTTGAGTTAGATCTCCCCAAAAGTGGTGTCATATCCTGGAGAGAACTATAACGGAAGGAGTTTAATGAAAAAAACAGATGTGAATCCAGAATTAAATTTCATATATATCGTAGGG
>JACQQJ010000184.1 GCA_016207035.1 Nitrospinota bacterium
ACATCAAGATATACAATATGGTCCTATTCAGGTTTTATATTAATATAATCCGTGGTTAAAGTTTTTTGTTACTATCCCTGTTTTTATCCTTTTTATTTGTTATTTCTACCTCTGTTATATCCTCCTCAAATTCAGCATCAGGTATATCTATTCCTTCAAAATTATCCATTCCTTCATTATATGCCTTGATGCTTAACCCTATCCTTCTATTTGATGGGTCAATCTTTATAACCCTCGCATCTACCTCGTCACCTAAAGAAACAACCTCTTTTGGGTCATTTACCTTTTTTGAGCTTAATTGAGATATGTGGATAAGTCCTTCTAACCCATCTTCCAATTCTGCAAAGGCACCAAACTTTGTAGTTTTTACAATCTTTCCTTTTACATCCATTCCCACCATATATTTTTCTAATGCACTTTTCCATGGATCAGGGGTAAGTTGTTTAATACCCAGTGCCAACCGCTCATTTTCTTTATCAACATTCAATACCACAGCCTTAACCTTATCTCTCTTTTTGAGCAATTCCGAAGGATATTTAATCTTCTGGGTCCATGACATATCCGATATATGAATGAGTCCATCAATATCCTCTTCAAGCTCAACAAAGGCGCCAAAATCTGTCAGATTCCTAACCCTCCCCTCAACAACTGCCCCTACGGGATATTTCTCTTCTATATTTAGCCACGGGTTAGGTTCAGTCTGTTTTATACTTAATGAAATTTTCTTTTTCTCCCTGTCAATGCTCAGAACAATAGCCTCAACAGTATCACCTATCGCAACGATTTTTGATGGGTGCTTTAAGTATTTACTCCATGACATCTCAGATACATGAATAAGTCCTTCTACACCATCTTCTAATTCAATAAAGGCACCGTAATCGGTCACGCTTACTACCTTACCTCTTATCCGTGTCCCAACTGCATATTTTTCACCTACACCTGCCCATGGGTCAGGGGTAATCTGTTTATATCCCAGCGATACCTTTTGATTGTCTTTGTCATATTTTAAAACCATTACCTTTATAGTATCACCTATTGCAAAAAGCTCAGATGGATGACTGACCCTTCCCCAGGACATATCGGTTATATGAAGGAGTCCATCTATCCCTCCAAGGTCTACAAATGCACCATATTCAGTAATATTCTTTACCGTTCCCTCGATAATTTTACCCACTTCAAGTGTTGAAAGCATAGTATTTCTTGTGGTTTTTCTCTCCTCTTCCAGCAAAATACGGCGTGAAAGTACTATATTCCCTTTCTTTTTATTCATCTTTATAATCATCATCCTGAATTTCTGACCTATCAGTTTATCCAGATTTTTAATCGGCTTGAGATCTATCTGTGACCCTGGAAGAAAGGCCTTTAATCCTATATCAACGTTGAGTCCTCCTTTTATCCTTTCTGTTACTACTCCTTCAACAGGTTCGTTATTATTATATGACCTTGTTATATCATCCCATATCTTAATTTTGTCTGCCTTCTCTTTAGAAAGTACCACCTGCCCATTTTTATCCTCTACCCTTTCAAGAAATACAATTATTTCGTCGCCGACATTTAAATTTTTAGCATAATTTGGAAATTCATTTCTTGAAATTACGCCTTCTGATTTGAACCCTATATCCACCGTAACAGTATTCTGATTAATATCTACAACATGACCTTTTATATTTTCACCCTCTTTAAAGCTTTTCATGCTATCTTCATAGAGCCGTTCCATTTCTCCATCATTTTCCACACTTAATACATCTCTATCACCTGTTTCAACGCTTTTCAGAGGGTCTGCCCTACTGATAATAGTACCAATCTCTTGCGTAATATCTACCCCCTTTTCATTGACTATCTCTTTTTCCATTTTTATTTAAAAACCTCCCCTTGAATTTATTGCGAGGCAATACTGACTCGCTCGACAATCTTATATACCTCTTGTAACATATTTTCTACAACCTCGTCAATAGAAATTCCTGTAGTATCAATCACTATAGAATCATCAGACATTTTTAAAGGTGACAGATGTCGGAATATGTCCTGCTCATCCCTCATTTTTATCTCCTCAATTACTTCATGTAATTGAACATCTTCTCCCTTTTCTTTTAATTCAATATATCTTCTCCTTCCCCTCTCTTCAATAGAGGCATTGAGAAAAAATTTTAAATCGGCATTCGGAAATACAACCGTTCCAATATCCCTTCCCTCCATTACAATTCCACCTGACTTTCCCATTTCTCTTTGCTTTAAGATCATGGCATTCCTTACGCCAGAATAGGCAGAGACAATGGATGCACCGTTTCCAATTTTTTCATCTCTAATTTTTATTGTAATATCTTCTCCATTCACATATATCTTCTGATTATTATTGCTATTCATAAAATCAATATTAATTTCATCTGCAATTTTAGAAACCCTATCTTCTTCAGTCAGTTGTATTTGGTTTTCAATTGACTTTAAGGCAACAGCCCTGTACAT
>JACQQJ010000181.1 GCA_016207035.1 Nitrospinota bacterium
AAATAATTTAGGTGGTTTTAGCTATGAAAACCACCTAAAGATTAATGTGGTTGACTATAAGTATGTAATTAGCGCAGTTGAGCTTTTAGCACAGTAAAAGGATTTAGTCCTTTTAGTTTCCAAGTCATTATGCAACTATTTATCCACTCCATAATTGTAGTTCCTTTTTCATTTCTTAGCGTGCCCATTATCTTTCTCTGAACAATAAGCACCCTCAAAGCCCACTCTGCACTATTATTAGTAGGCTCAACATCTTTATTACCTACAAAGGTAAACCAATGGACTAAGCCATGCTTCATCTTTACAGAGAATTTCCGTAACTCCGTAAAACAGTCAGCATAATCCGTCCATTGACTCATCTCGAGAATAAGTTCATCTTTAGTAGGAGGTTTCTTGCATTTAGCTTTCTCATACAACTTTTTTAATTCCACATGAATAGATTTAGCGGACTGAAATTCGTCTGCTAAATATTTTGATTCTCTTAAAAGGTGTGCCCAGCACCTTTGAAGGTTGTTTGTATAGGAAGAATAGCTTGTCCATCCATCACTACCAACAACGTCTTCATACTTCTTTCCTAAGACATCTTCAATTACTCCTCTGCCTCTGCTTTTCCTTATGAGATACAATGTATCTTCCTTTGTTGTAAAAGCCCATAGATGAAAATTAAGACCGTCGACTCTAATCCCAGTCTCGTCTATATTAATTGATTTTGACTTCCTTAGAGAATCCTTAATTCTGCTGTATTCTTTATCAAGTTTGTCGCTTACTCTTTTTGTAATATCTAATACAGTAGCAGAGCTTACATTGAGATTGAATTGCCTCTTCAAGGCAGAGCAGACTTTTCTAAGGGGGAGCCTGTCTTCAAACTTAAGTAAGGTCGTGTGTGCTAATATATTAACTCCAAACCTGCTTTTATCTGGAATTGTGGCTTTAGCTACAACTTCAATCCCGCAACCTTCACAGTGATAATGATTGATCTTGTATTCTGTAACCTCTATAGGTTGAGGTTCAGGTACTTCTTCTATTATCTCCGAGTTTTACGAGGAGATATAGGAGGACACAAAAGTTTCTCGGGGAGAAACTTTTGTGGTTGACTATATTTTTGTTGTTGTTTTGATCGGCACTCCTAATTTACTTTTACATTTCAGACATTTTTTTTCTATGACTTCAATAGTCATAGTCGGAACAGGATTGTCTCTTGTAATGCCTTTATGTCCTTCTTTCTGCCAAGGTTTTTTCCTGTTCAGATTAAGAATTCTTGACGGAAATCTTAATCTGCTTGATGGTGTATTGGCATGCTCATATATTGCTTATTTTCTTTCAAGTTCCACGATTTTATTCTCCTCAATTTCAAGCCTGTCTAAATTGGGCCCGCAATACTCATTCTCTGTTATGAACTACTATTTGCTTTTTTCGCTAAGCACATACTTCAGAAAGAAATCTTTATAAAGAATTAACCTTCAATCCCTTTCAGGTGAAACAGATGGCAGATGAAATCATAGAGGTTGTGGAAGTCACAGATGAGGGACAGATTACTATCCCCAAAAAGATGAGAAAACAGGAACAGATAATGCCACATCAGAGGTTATTTGCGATGGATTTAAGGGGCTATATCGTGTTATCTAAGATGAACAAAGACCCTGTGAAAGGATTCATCACAACATTAAACACGATCGCTGGAAATTCTGAATGGAACGAATTCAGACACCTTCGGGAAGAAGCTGAAAACCAAAGCCGGCAGAAGATGGGGAAGTGGAAATGAAGATCGGATTAGATACCTGGTTCTTGTTCCTCCTCGTGAGACAAGAGCCTTCTGCTATCAAGTTACTCCATGAGACACATCAAGGGAAACACACGCTTTATTTATAGTCAACCACATTAATCTTTAGGTGGTTTTCATAGCTAAAACCACCCAAATTATTTTGTTGGGGGAGTATATCAACAGTATCACTTGCCGAATTTTCAGTCTATGCTTCTCATCATGGAAAACCGATAGAAGCCAGAAAGCTTTTTTTGGATGTCAAACCAGAGAATCAACGAACTCTTCCAGAGAGTCGCTGAATTTCAGGAACAGCTAAATCAGATAGACGGGGAGTTTAGAGAGGTGGAAGGTATAAGTGATGAGAGGGCTTACTCAAGCCAATTTCATCATCCTTACGAC
>JACQQJ010000188.1 GCA_016207035.1 Nitrospinota bacterium
AGATAGTCCTGCATGGGGGAGATATTCAGTTGCTGCGCCAACGATACATAATACTGAACATGAAGATAGTCCTGCATGGGGGAGATATTCAGATGCTGCACCAACGATACATAATAATGAAACAGAAGGAAACCAGGGAGAGGAGGAATCTGCATCGGAATCAGAAAGTAATGCATTGCCAAGCCAACACAGCCAGGATAATAATAACCTCGGTAATGGGAATGAAGGCAATCAAGGGTCAAACGACAAGCTTATGGATATAACATTTTCCTATGGTGCTGACCTATCTGCCACCTCTCCAATAACATGGATAAGTGTGGATGAAACCCCTGGCACATCTGGCTCACCTGACTCAACACAGCAGGCTAGCAAGATGAATATCTGGATAGATACAAGCGAACTCCTCACTTTGGCAGGATGTGGGAGCAGTCCATGTAATCCTGCCCCGGAAAATCAATCAACCCTCCAGCAATTAAACATCCCCTCTATTGAGGTAGGGAGAGGAACCCTTAATGGCTCAGGCAAAATAGGTGGAAAACCTATAGATGTTAATATGAATGATGTCATATTCTTTGCCTATTCCAATGGTACAGCACCAAAGATATGGGCAACTGGTAATGTAAATGGAACATACGAGTGTTCTACCTGCAATCCAACTGCTGTCCCTTTATCCGGCTCAGGACTCAATGCCACTTTTAAAATCAAGGTCTTTGATACCTCTACCCAAAAGTGGATGGCAGAAGTTAATGGTAGCGGAACCCTCAGTGGCGGCTCATATAACGGTTCTGTCAAATTTGATGGTGCTGCAGCAGGGGTAAATACAGGACCAGGACAAGGCACCTTCTCAGGCACAGCAGCAGGGGTTACAAAGTAGGAAATAGAAGTGAGAAGTGGAAGATAGGAAGTAGAAAGTAGAAAGTAGAAAGTGCAAATTGAGCCGTAATTATGAACAGAATAAAAAACTTCCTTGCACCTGCTGGATACAAAGTCGGTCTTATCATCACAATCCTTTCTCTTGGTATCTATAGTATAGGCATCCCTTTCTTTCATATGATGGAGATCAAGGCTTATGACCTTCACTTTCTGTCCAGAGGGAAGATTAAAACAGGAGATGAGGTTATTATAATTGCTGTAGATGAGAAGAGCCTCGATAGGTTTGGGCGGTGGCCCTGGCCCAGGAGAAGGATTGCTGAACTTATAGAGAGGTTGAAGATTGCTGGTGCAAAGGTGATTGCCTTTGACATGGTATTTTCAGAGCCTGACGAGAGTTCAGGTAATAATATAAAGCATTTAAAAGAGAGACTTAAAGATAAGGGGATTGCAAAGGAATTAGAGATAATAGAAAAAGAGCTTGATAATGACAGAAGACTTGCATCAGCACTGGAAGATAATCCCTTTGTTATACTTGGCTATTTCTTTTTTACAACCCTTGATGAGATAAAACACCGATCACATACAACCCATCCCTTCTCTCCACTCGCAAGAGGCTTTACAAATACAAGCTCCATCGAGTCTTCCAGATATTCATCAATCCGCAGGCTTGAAAAAGACGCCCCTCTCCCTCAACTATTAACTGCTGTGGGTGTTGAAGAGAATATACCAGAAATTTCAAAGGCAGGGTGGGATTTTGGCTATTTTAATATAGTGCCTGATTCTGATGGTACAGTCCGGTGGGCCCCACTCGCTGTGAAATATGGTGATTTCCTTTATCCACACCTTTCTCTTGAGGCTGTCCGCAAATACCTTGGCTCACCGCCATTGATATTAAATATAGCCCATTATGGTGTTGATTCAATCCAGATAGGGGACAAGACCATACCTGTTGACGAAAAGGGTCGATTATTAATCAACTACAGGGGTCATCAAAGAACATTCCCGCACTATTCATTTTCTGATGTCGTAGATGGTCTTGTGCCATCCGATGTCTTAAGGGAAAAGATTGTCCTCATTGGTGCAACTGCCCCAGGGATATACGATATGAGGATTACACCCTTTTCAGGGATATTTCCGGCCGTTGAAGTACATGCAAATATTATAGACAACATCCTGAAGGGGGACTTTCTCCTTCGCCCTGAATGGATAGTGGTCTTTGATCTCCTTGCCATTCTGCTCCTCGGTGTCTCCCTTTCCCTTGTTATACCTGCAGTTCGGGCGATTTATTCTGCGATATTTACAATCAGCCTCATATGTTTCTGTATAATCATAAATGACTATATCTTCGCTTATTTGAATATGTGGCTGCCAGTGGTCTATCCAATCTTTACCATAGTTTCTGTATCAGGTGGTGTAACAATTTATCAGTTCATGACAGAGGAGAGGGAAAGGAGAAAGATAGGTAGTGCCTTTTCTCACTATGTTTCACCTTCCCTTGTAAACGAAATCCTTAAAGAGCCAAAGAAGCTTGTCCTCGGCGGCGAGGAAAAGAGATTAACAATTCTCTTTTCTGATATGAGGGGATTTACAACCCTTTCAGAGACCTTAAAACCGCAGGTCCTTGTCAAACTCATAAATGACTATCTCACACCAATGACAGATATAGTATTAAAGAATGGTGGAACTATTGACAAATACATGGGCGATGCAATAATGGCATTCTGGGGTGCACCTCTTTGGCAGGAGGATCATCAGGTGAGGGCATGCAGGACAGCCCTGGAGATGATTAAGAAAATTGATGAATTACAGGCTGAATGGCAAAAATCAGGAATACCAAGACTTGAGATCGGAGTCGGCATATCAACAGGAAGGGTGACTGTGGGTAATATGGGTTCATCTGCACGATTCGATTATACGGTAATAGGGGATGCCGTTAATCTTGGCTATCGTCTTGAAGATTTAAATAAGGAGTATGGAACAACTATTATAGTTCCAAAATATACCTATGAGGATGTCAAGGGGGAATTTTACCTAAGACAGCTTGACTGGATAAAGGTTAAAGGTAAAAATATACCAATAAAAATATACGAGCTTATGGGAGAGAAAAATGATGGAGGGATGTTACGGGAGATCGCGGAACTATTTCAAGAAGGGCTCACATCATACATGGAGAGGGAATGGGATAAGGCTGAGGAACATTTTCAGGGTGTCCTAAAACTAAAGCATGATGATGGCCCTTCAAAGGTTTTTTTATCAAGGATTCAGATGCTCCATAAAACTGAACTGCCTTCAGATTGGGATGGTGTATTTGTGATGACAAAGAAGTAGCAGGATAGGTGGAAAAAGAGGTTCAGCAAATGTATCATAGCTGATTAAAATGTTGACACAATCCAATCGCCAATATAATGTGTTGTTATCAAGACTATGAATGTAATAATGAGATGTTCAGCAATTACCCTCAAGAGACTTACCTTTTGTCCTTTCGTTATATAAAAACTTAAAATACTCAGCAATAATAGACCATACATTACACTTACTATAACTGCCGTTGTTAGTTTAAAGAGAAGAATGGGGATAATAAATGTTAATGTAAAAAAAAACTTTGATAAAAAGGTGGAGATTGTTGATTCCCAAATCTCTTTTTCAGTGTGTTTATTCTCTGACTCCTCAGAAATATGTATTCCCATGGCATCAGAAAAGGCATCTGCTATTGCAATTGTTACTATACCGCCAATTATTGCAACCCTTGAATGGGTGCCAGAATGCAAACCTGATATCAACCCAAGGGTTGTTATTATTCCAGAGGTTAAACCAAAACTAAAACCTGTCTTGAATGAATGCCTCATTTAATAAAGCATTTCTATAAATGCCTTTTCCTTGAGCTTTTTTAACCATGCATCTTTCAGGGATTTCATCTTTTCTGCAAAAATCTTTTTTTCGATATCGAGAGAAACCTCTGTTAAAGGTCTGTAACCGGAATCTCTTCTATCTTCACATTTTAGGATATGAAACCCAAAAGGTGTCCTTATAATATCACTCACCTCTCCTTTTTTAAGTCTGAAGGCAGTATCCTCAAAAATCTTTATCATCCTGTCCCTGGTAAAATATCCAAGGTCTCCGCCATTCTTGGCTGATGGGTCTTCAGAAAACATGGAGGCAAGGTGGGCAAAATCTTCACCCTCCTTAATCCTCTTCAATATATCAGCAGCCTTCTTTTTTATCAGCCCCTCTTTATTTCTGTCTGTAGAGTCATTAAAAAGAAATATGATATGTCTTACCCTGACCTCTTCTGGTGTTACAAACTCTTTAAGATGCTCCTCGTAATACTGCCGTAACTCATTTTCATCAATATGAACCTTAGATCTTACCTCATAACTAATAACCTTTGGAATGATAATCTGCTCCTTTAATCTCTCCTTATATTCATGCAAGGGTATGTTTTCTTTCTTAAGCGCACTTTCGAGCATCTCATCACTTAAATTATTCTGCTTTTTTATATCCTCAAGAGCACCCCGTATATCCTCATCTGAAACTTTAATATTGTTATCATGGGCATACTGAAGCATGAGTTTCTCCTCAATCATTTCATTGAGAACCTCTCTCTCCAATTTGTTTACATCAACCTCTTCCCTATTTTCATTCCTCTTCTGTATTTCATTCAAAATCTGGAAACTCCTTCCCTTGACATCGCTCATCAATATAATATCCCCGTTTATCCTTGCCGCAATCTTATCAATAATCTGGGCATTGATAGGAGAAGTAAAAAGTAAAAAGTAAAAAGTAAAAAGTAAAATCTGCCTGCTTCCTAATTCCCTCTTCATACCTCTTCCTGTCTTCATAACGAATCCTTTATTTCTATCTTTGCACTATCTTTAAGGGAGACCATCATATCCTTAAAGGCACTATCATACCTTTCTTTCATCAATATATTTCGTATCTTTTCTTTCGCCTCACCATACTCTATTTTCCTGGGCTCCCGTCTCTCTACCAATTTAAAAATATGATAACCATAAGGAGTTTTGACAGGATAACTGATATCTCCGACTTTAAGTTTTAATATAACATCATCAAACTCCTGAGGCATCTGCCCTTCACTAAAAAAGCCAAGATCACCACCCTTTCCTGCCTCTGGACCTATAGACTTCTCTCTGGCAATCTTCTCAAAATCCCCTCCTTTAAGTAATTCAGATCGAATGCTGATAGCATCTTCCTGACTCCTGACAACAATCTGTACTATATGAAACTGAAGGGGTTTATTAAAATTTTTGAAATGAGATTTAAAATAAGAATCAATATCATTATTACTCACATGAATATTTCCCTCAAGTTTATGTTCTATCAACTTTCCTATAAGCATATTTTCAGCAACTTTTTCTCTCCAATCTTCTCTACTCATCCCTTTGTTATGTAACATTTCCTGAAAGACTTCGGAAGGATAATCTGCAGTCATCTTTTTCATTTCATCATCCAGTTCTCCATCTTTAACTGACAGACCCAATCTCCTCACCTCCTGTAAAAGTAATTTCTTTTCAATAAGCTGATTCAGCAAATTCTTTCTCAATGTCTTGAGTTGTCCTTCCTCACCAATTTCATCTATACCATTTTTTTTTCTTAAAACTGAAAATTCTTGTTCAAACTCATCAACAGTTATCTTTTCACCATTTACCATGGCAATAACCTTTATCTCCCTTTTTACCGCTGGATGTTCAGAGGTCTTCTGGCAGCCCATAAAAAAATATGTAAGACAGAAGAGAAAAGAAAAAAGAAAAAAGACCGGATTAGAAAAGGGATTACAAAATTCAGATTTTGAGGAGTTTTGAATTTGAAATTTCAAATCATTTCACCTTCTTATTTTCTTACAATAACCGTATCACCCTGACCCGTATTACTTATTATTTTTAACACGCAGATGAGAGCATCTGCAAGCTCTTTTTAATATCTATGTATCTCCTTTTCCAATCCCCGTCACCTATGAAAAGTTGAACGGTATCCCCTGACAGAAATTTCATTCCCTTCCATCCTGAGCCAGCTGAACCTTTTGAGCCCTTATTGATAAACTTTATAAAATTATCTGCAGAGACTGGCGTGGCTTTATTAAAGGTAAGGGTTATCCTCCCCCCTGACAAGTCAACCTTTTCAATCTTCAGTTCCTTTGATAGTATTTTTAATTCTGCTGTAGAAAGTAAAATCTCCACAGGTTCAGGTATACCTCCATATCTATCCCTCAATTCATCCCTCAATATATTTACATCTTCAGCTGTTATCACCATATCAATTTTTTTATACATATCAAGCCTCTGATTAAGGTCACCGATATATTCTTTCGGTATATATCCTTTCACCATTAACCGAAGAGAAGGTTCTATATCTTCATTGACCCCCTCTCCCTTAAGTTCCCTGACCGTTTCCTCCATCAATTTGCAATAGAGATCAAATCCCACTGCTGCAATCTGGCCTGATTGCTCTGTACCGAGGAGATTTCCAGCACCCCTTATCTCCATATCTCTTTCAGCCAGCCTAAAACCAGACCCCAGATCACTTAATTCTTCAATAGCTATGAGACGCTTCCTCATGGTCTCTGATAGATTATCCTCGCCAGGTATGAGGAGATATGCATACGCCTGATGTCTGTCCCTCCCGACCCTTCCCCTCAATTGATAGAGCTGTGCTAATCCAAGCTTGTCTGCCCGGTTTATGATGATGGTATTGGCAGCAGGTATATCGAGCCCTGATTCTATTATCGTAGTGCACAGAAGACAATCATATTCCCTGTCTATAAATTGAAGCATTATCTCTTCCATATTCCTCTCATGCATCTGACCATGAATGACAGCTATCCTCACATTTGGGATAAGGTTCTGGATATATCTTGCCATAGAATAGATACTCTCCACCCTATTATGGACAAAGAAAATCTGCCCCCCCCTATCCATCTCCCTTACGAATGCCTGTCGTATAATTTCATCACTGAATTTTTTGATAAATGTTTTTATAGCCAGTCTATTTTGCGGCGGCGTTTCAATAATGCTTAAATCCCTTACACCTGCCAGTGCCAGATGGAGTGTTCTCGGAATAGGTGTGGCTGTAAGTGTAAGGACATCCACCGTTTCCCTTAACTTCTTCAGCCTCTCTTTATGGACAACCCCGAATCTCTGTTCCTCATCTATGATAACCAATCCCAGATCTTTAAATTTTACATCCTTCTGAAGAAGTCTGTGCGTACCTATTACAATATCCACACCCCCATTCGCGAGTTCCCTGATGATACTATCCTGCTCTTTCCTTGACCTGAATCGGCTTAAAACCTCTATTTTAATCGGAAAAGAATGAAATCTGTCTGTAAAGGTTTGAAAATGCTGCTGGGCAAGTATAGTGGTTGGTACAAGGAGTGCTGCCTGTTTCCTATCAAAAACTGACTTAAATGCCCCCCTCATGGCTACCTCTGTCTTCCCATACCCCACATCCCCGCATATGAGCCTGTCCATAGGTTTATCCCTTTCCATATCAGCGACCACATCTAAAATAGCCTGTATCTGGTCCTCTGTCTCATCATACTCGAATGAATCGGCAAATTCCTTATGCCAGTGGGTATCAGGTGAAAAGGCAAAACCCTTAACAATCTCCCTTGTGGCAGAAATTGTCAGCAATTCCTTCGCCATCTCTCTTATAGACCTCTTTATCCTCTCCTTTGTCCTGCCCCATGATAATCCCCCTAATTTATCAAGGGGAGGTTTAATCCCTCCACCCCCTATATATTTCTGGATAAGCCTCAAACCATCCATAGGTATATAGAGCTTTTCACTCCCCTCATATTCAATCTCAAGAAACTCCTCCTCTATACCACTTATTCTGATATCCCTTGTTCCAAGATATTGCCCTATACCATGCTCCACATGAACTACATAATCACCGATTGTTAGATCCCTCAATCCTGTGCTGAAACTCTCTCTCTTTGCCCTCTTCTTTACCTTTAACTTTCTCGCTTGACCAAATATATCTTCCTCTGAAATAAACACCAGCCTCTCAGAAGAAATCATAATCCCCTTTGATAATCTGCCAGCCATGATTTGTAAGGGCTGAGGATTTAAGGGTTCGGGGGCTCGAGTAAAACTACTTGCCCCGATGACCTCTTGACCCCATAACCCTATTTTAAGCTCTGCTCCCAGCCCATTTTCTGCAAGTATTTCTTTCAATCTCTCAGCCTGCCCCTCTGTATGGCTCACTATAATTACCTTGAAGCCGTTCATAAGCCATATATTCAGACTTTTCAAGAATAAATCAAAATCACCCTTAAATTGCTCTACCGGCTCAATATCAAAGATAGTACATACATCTTCCTCTGAAAGTTTCAGTGAATTGAGCTGAATGGTATACCTCAGCTCGAATAAACCCCTGAACTCATTCTCAGATACAAAAAGGTCTGCAGGCGTTGGTGATATATCTCCCCTCAGCATTGATTCCCTATATTCTCTCTCTATCAGTTTCCAGAAATCCTCTATTTTTTTATAGAGGAGAGAAGGCTCATCTACGATAACGATTGTGTCGGAAGGCACATAATCAAATAGAGTATCCATCTTTTCATAGAAGAATGGTGATAACCTCTCAACACCCGGGACTGGCAACCCGCTTTCTAACTTTTTGACAATATCTTCCCCATCACCACTCCAACCCTTTATGGTACCTATACCTCTTTCTAAAATATCTTTTCGTAGTATCAGCTCCCTCGCTGGAACTATCTTTACATCTTTAACCTCTCGTATTGATCGTTGAGTAGATGGGTCAAATTCACGAATAGATTCAACTGTATCAGCCATAAACTCTATACGAAACGGATTTTTGGAGTCAGGAGGGTATATATCAAGGATACCACCCCGAATACTAAATTCCCCTTTATCTTCAACAATATCAGATCTCCTGTAACCGCCAACCACAAGAGACTCAGAGATAATATCTCTCTCAAGGGAGTCTCCTAAACCAAGTCTTAATACGGCATTGTTCAAAATCTCCTTTGGTATCACCCTTTGAATAACAGACTCAGCAGGCACAAGTAAAACAAAACTCCTTGAGACAGAATCAGCTTCTGAAAGAGAAGAAGTGAGAGAGTCCATGACCTTGAGCCTTTCTCCTGAAATATCCTTATCTGGCGAAACAGGCTCATAAGGGAGGATTTCCCAGGGAGGTAAATTGTAAATATGGGGTAATTGCAACCCTGTTTTTAAATTACCCCCCTGTATCATTTGAGACCTGAGAAAAAAATCAATATTAACAAGGAGCTCCTCTGCATCATCCTGTCTTGATGTTATTATCATAATGGGCATGGTTACGGCTTTGTGCAGATAGGCTATTAAAAATGCCTTTGAAGATGGATCATGGACACCTTCAACCATGAAAAATCTTTTCCCATTTTTCAGACTCTGGATAATGGAATCTATTGTTCCCTTTGCTTCTGAAATTTCACTTTTCCAATTTTGTAACGCCACATGTTTCATAACAGTTATGATTTTATAAATACCTCTATAATCCAAAAACCAGCACTCTTTTTTTAAATTATATATATTTTAACCCATAATTCTCAAGTATTGGGCTTCTATCTCCTTTACATGCCTTTCAATGTTAAACATCTCTTCCACCCTCTTTCTCCCGGCCTTTCCCATTTTATCTCTTGTCTCTTTCTCAGTTATAAGTCTCATAACAGCAGTGGCAATTGCCTTAGAATCCTTTACCGGGACCAGTATACCTGTTTCTCCATCTACAACAATCTCTGGAATACCACCACTCTTTGTTGCTACAACAGGTTTTTTAAGAGCCATTGCCTCTATCAAAACACGACCAAATGCCTCCCCTATAGATGCTAACACAAAAATATCGAAGGATGCTATCATACTCTTTATATCGTCTCTATACCCTGTAAAAATGACTTCATGTTCAATTGAAAAATCCCTTGCCATCTTTTTTAGCCATTTTTCATAGCCATTATTACCTACACCCTTTCCTGCAATCATAAACTTCACATTACCAACCCTTTCCAGAATAAATTTAGCTGCCTCTATAAAAAATTCAATCCCCTTCATAGGAATAAACTGGCTTACAGTTCCTACAACAGTATCATTTATAGGAATTGAAAACTCTTTTTTAAAGTCTTTGTAGTTAATATCCGAGTTAAAGTCATCTATATCAATCCCATTATATATAATCTCAATTTTATCTTTATTTCTCAAACACTTAAACCTATCTTTTACAGAATTTGATATAACTATTATTTTAGTTGCCAATAGAGAGAGGAATCTATCGAGTACCCTGTCCATTTCAGCTATCCTGACATGCCATATAACCGGAATTCTTTTTATCATTCCTGTAAGACCTCCATATATCATACACCGTGAACCATTGGCATGAATGAGATCAATCCTGTGGATATGGATAACTCTGAGGAGTCTCGAGATACCATACAGGAGAGAAATAATATTCAGATATCGCAATCTTTTCATAGGTATAATCTCCACAGAAATACCCATCTCTCTTATTTTTAAACTCATCATCCCTTCTCCCGGAGAAACTGCAATAATGTTATAATGATCTCTGTCTATCCTTTTTAGTAAACTAAGTATGCTTAATTCTCCACCACCTCTCACATCAGGAGAATTCAATATAAAACGGATGTTTTTTTTCACTTGTTGATTTCCCACGAAACATAAATTTTAATTTATTCCTCCAGGTCTATTTGATCCTTGATATTTAATTTTGATTGATAGATGGGTAAAAAAAGAGATTTGCCAATTATGATATACTGGGAGAGGTTATAAACTAAAATTTTATCGAACGCTTTGTATAATGAGAAGTAATTCACTATTGTCAATCTGGTATATCTTTCACTTCCTCATTCAACCATGAACTTCTGTCAATATTCTCTCCAATGAACAGGTCATCATTCGGGGGGATAACACCCCACCAGTTATTCCTCGCATCAATCAGTATCTGTGAAAAACTCTGAATTGCAAATGCATTATCAACTATATTGTTATGGTCTATCTTTGGGTTTGCCCAGCCGATTGCAACTACCCCGGCACTGCCAGTATTCTTTGAGATTGTATTAAAAGAAATCTTTGGGGTTGCCTTACCACTAATCTGTAATCCACTCTGAGAATTGTCAGAAATGACGCTATAGGTAATATCCGGTGACCCTGCCTTTATCTCTATTCCAATAGTAGCATACCTGATCTGGCAATATTTGAAAAAGCTATTGAATGAAGTCTCTTTCTCAAATCTTACTGCCGCGATATAATCGCCGTGAGAGGGGGAAGAGCTGTTGGAGGTAAATGCAATTATTCTGTCCTTTCTTCCCCTCGCATCTATTGCACCATCCTTAACCACGATGACTGTTCCCTTATTATATTTTAATACTACCCCGGGTTCTATAAAAAGGGTAGCCCCTTTGTCTATAATTGCATCTTTCTCAATGATATAGGGACTATTTGCAAGGACAAGGAACGCGTTTGAGACTATCTCCCCGCCCAGTGGACCTTTCAGTATGGGTAATTCAAAGGGTTTTCCCTGTGGGTAAGGTGCATCGAGGGATTTATGATAATCAACCCTTCCATAAATTCTCCCTATTATTAAAGCCCCCTCTCGTGCCCCCCAATAGTTTTCCATTGCATCTAATGGACTCCCTTCCATGGTATGGTTATAAACATTATATTCCTTATTGTCCTGGATTGAATTGTGATTTATTTTAGGAGTGGAAAGAAGGGACTCAATTCCATTTTTCTTATTGTGACTAATGCTATTCTCTGCTATAGCTGGTGAAGAGTTATTCAGGAGAATGCCATTTCTGCCATTGTGACTTATATTATTTTTTACGATTATGGGTGCTGCACCATCACCCACAACTATACCATCCTCTGTATTTGATAGTATATTGTTTAAGGTAATCTTTGGTGTTGAGAAGGAGTCAACCACTTCTATGCCAACTATGCTATCGGTAATTTCATTATTTTCAATGAGAGGTGATGATGACAGACAGGTAATTGCCTTTTGTGCGAATTTTATCTGACAATATCGAATCAACTCTTCTGCCTTTGCCTTTTCAAAGGTTATCCCCTTCCAGTCACCTGCCTTTGGTTTTTCATGATATGAAGTAAATGTGATTATCCCCCCCTCTGCACCCTGTGCTATAAGTTTACCCCTTACTGTAAGTCCCATACCAATACTCTTTATTAAGGTTCCAGGCTCTATGGTAAGGGTAGACCCCTCTTTTATAACGACATCGGATTTCATAATATAGGGACTTGCGCCGGCAAACCATATCGTATCTTTTATTATTTCTCCTTCAACATTCGTTGGACCTGGTGCAACAGGTGTTGCCAGGACTGCCGTGCCCTGTTCACTAACATTTCCTGCCTTATCAAAGGCAGAAATCCTATAATAATAAGTGGTAAAATTATTTAAACCCTTATCCTCAAAATTCGTAAACTCTGTTGATGACACTTCATGAAAACCACTGAGAGGCTGAGGACTTCTGTATATCTTATAACCAGCAAGGTCATCTTCGGTATTTGACTTCCAGCTTAAAAGTGCATGTCTATCCCTTCCAACTACCGATACCCCCTGAGGGGTGACAGGAGGGATGGTATCAATACTTACACTGCCGAGTATGTCACTCCACTCAACAGTATTTCTATTCTCATCAGTAAGCCTTCCGGAAATGATTGCATTTTTCACATTTTCACCTGGTCTCACCTGATATTCACCTGTATAGTTTCCTGAACTTTCTTCCTTCATCTGAACACCCTTTTTAAAATCCCCAATGTCAAACTCAGCCAGATTACCAGGGGAACCCTCCATTGCTACCTTTATAATGTCACCTGTTTTTTTTACCTGATTTACAGCATCCTGAACTAATACCGTTATTGAAGGTGGTTTATGTGCCTCTGCCAATGTTGGACCTGGAAGAGTTGCTACTATCTCCCTGAAGAGGTCATCGCTTGACCTTAAAAGCTCTATCTGCTTTACATTTATTGCAGTAGAGATGGCAGTCATTATCAAGCCCACCGGTGTTAAGGGTATTCCACCCTGATGTTTTCTTGTAACATCACTCGCCTCCCAGAGGAGACCCTCGGTCTTTGTGCTATACATCTTCACCTCGGCACCAACAGCTACCTGAGAATATGCAACTGCATAAGTTCTTTCGTAATGGGTAATCTTACCCTTTATTATTGCATCAACCTTCAATATCTCACCCAATTTTTTTACAGATGCAGCATTTATTGTCTTTGGGTCAGTGAGTCCTGCCTGATTCAAAAGCCTATCAACAATATGGGGTTTCAGGTCTATATAACGCTTAGAACTTAGATGATTAGCAAAGCTCTTTCTGATAACATCAAAGGCCTCTTCGCTCTTGGTAAGATTTTCAAAAGGGAGGACTGCAACAGATTTTGGTATCTTTGACTTTAACTCAGAATAGACTTTATATGTTACCGCAAAGGTAATTCGGGGAAAAAGGGAAACAATTAAACAGAGAATGAAAACAGAGGCCTTCATTCTTCGATTTAGCTGAGAATTAATTTTGAGCCTATTAAATAATTTAAATTCTGACAAGATAATAACCTCCTCTATCCTGCTGATGTTAACCTCTGCATATTTTAAATATATTATATACC
>JACQQJ010000186.1 GCA_016207035.1 Nitrospinota bacterium
GTATGTAATAGTTAAGGTATTACTTCGCGAGAAAAGTATTTGGAATTTTCGGATATGTTATATCAGGCATTTGTCTATGTCAAGAAAAATATATCAGAAAAATTTATCAGATATTACTTCACCATCTTTTATGGATATAATCCTTTTAGAATAGTTGGCTATATCCTTTTCATGGGTAACCATTATTATAGTAACCCCTCTATTATTTAACCTGAGGAATATTTTCATTATCTCTGCACTTGCCTGGCTGTCCAGATTTCCTGTAGGTTCATCTGCCAGTATTATAGCAGGATTTGTAACCACTGACCTTGCAATGGCTACTCTCTGACTCTCCCCTCCTGATAGTTCGGCAGGATTATGATTAGCCCTATTCTCCAGTCCAACATCTTTGAGTGCCTCCATTGCCATCTCTTTTGCATCAGAGACCCCTGCATACAGGAGGGGGAGTTCAACATTTTCAAGGGCATTTGTCCGGGGCAGGAGATTGTGACTTTGAAATACAAAACCGATCCTCTTGTTCCTTATCTCTGATAACTGGTTATCATTCAGGGTCTTTATGTCAATCCCTTCAAGGAGGTATGTGCCCTCTGAAGGTCTATCCAAACATCCGATTATATTCATCAATGTAGACTTTCCACTCCCTGAAGGTCCCATTATAGAAACAAATTCACCTGAATCTATGCATAGAGAGATATTTTTCAAGGCCTGAACCTTAACTACACCTGTATTATATACCTTGCTCAGATTTTTAATTTCAATTAAAGACATCCTAACCCGAATAAATAGGAAAAGGAATAAATCACCACGAAGAACACGAAGGACACGAAGAAAAAAATAGCTGTAAAATCTTTGGAACACGAATTTCACGAAGAATAAGAGAACAAAGACTTGAACATGAATAACACGAATGGAGCGAATTACCAAATAAATCATAGAAAATAATTCTGTTTTAATTTGCTTTTTATTCGTGTCACCAGTTGTATATTCGTGAAATTCGTGCCCTTCGTGGTTTATATTTTCTTGCCAAAAAGCAAAGAATTTTACAAATAAGTAACTATAGGACGCAGATTTTCTGCGTTCAAAATGGGAATTCCTCTTTTATTTTTTCATCATCCTCATCCCTCGTGTAGGATTGCGGGATACTGATCCAAGGATGCCTAATTTCTCTCCTGACAAGCCGCTTGTAACTACAGTTTCCCCAGCCACTAACCCTTCAATAATTTCGGTATATAGACCGTCACTGATACCCCTTTTTACCTGTCTTGCATCAAAATTATTACTATTCATTATATATACCAAATAATTACCACCCTCCACTTTTATTGCCTCATCAGGAACCATGAGGATACCTTCTCTCGTCTCAATTAATATCCGGACATTTGCCGTCATGGAGGGCTTTAAGATCTCCCGATCCTTACCTGTAACCTCAATCTTTACCTTAAAAATTATTATCTTGTTCTCTTCTAAACCTATGGGGGCAATCCTGTCCACCCTTCCGTAAAATACCTTGTCAGGATAAGCATCTGTTGCTATTTTTGCCTCAAGCATGGGTCTTATCTTTCCTATATCGGTCTCATCTACATCAGCAACAACAAATATCCTGTTCATATCAGCAATCGTTGAAAGATGAGTTCCGCCTGTAACTGTAGATATACCTGATGATATAATCTGCCCCTTCTCTACCTTTTTCTCTATAATAATACCCGATATTGGGGCAACGACCTCTGTATCCTTCAGCCTCTCCTTTGCCTGTTCTAAAGAGATCTCTGCCTTTTTTATTTCACCATCAACTAACTCAATTTCATTCTGTTTTATCTTGATATTCTGTTCCATGCCCTTTAAGGATTCCGTGCGTGCCTTTGCCTGTTCCAGCTTTGCCTTTGTTAATTCAAAGGCAGTTTGTGCCTCATCTATACTCTCTCTGGCAATCAATTTTTCGTTAAACAGCTCCTTCTTTCTTTTTAATCTCGTCTCTGCATCTTCATAGTTTACAATGGCAGAATCCATATCTGCCTTAATATTCCTCGTTGATGTCTCATATTCAATCTTCTGGAGTTCCAATGATGCCTTTGCCTGCCCAAGCCTTGCCTTGAGGGTAAGGACATTTGCCTCTTCCCTCCTGACATTCCTCTCATCATCAGACTTATCTATTTTCAAAAGGAGCTCTCCTTTCTTGACTGAATCCCCCTCTTCAAAAGGAAAATGGATAATCTCTCCACTTGCCTTTGATTTTACCTCTACCTTTATTTCTGGTTCCACAGAGCCATTTGCCGCAACAACTATTGAAATATCCCCCCTTTTAACTGCCGCTGTTTTAATTTTACTATCCTTATCTGTCTTCCAGTAATACCTGTATCCCAGGAAGACAAAGTAAGAAAGGGGTAATACAACTAAAAGGAGGATTATTATCGTTCGATATTTTTTAAGGGACATTAATTTTAATACTCAATTCATTCAGCTGTCTCTTTTCTACCTCTGATGGTGCATCTGTCATCAGACAGACCGCCTTTTGAGTCTTGGGGAATGCGATTACATCGCGGATAGATTTTGATTTCGTAATGATTGCCATGAGCCTGTCGAGTCCAAAGGCAATCCCTCCATGGGGTGGCGTTCCGTATTCCAATGCCTCAAGTAAGAAGCCAAACTTTGCCTTTGCGTCATCATCTGTAAGACCTAATACATCGAACATCTGTTTTTGAATATTCCTCCTGTGTATCCTGATACTCCCCCCCCCGATCTCTGAGCCATTTAAAACCAGATCATATGCCTTTGCCCTCATCCCGCCAGGATCGGTTTTGAAAGAGGATAAATCCTCTTCCATGGGTGATGTAAATGGGTGGTGCATTGCAACCCATCTCTTCTCATCTTCATCCCACTCCAATAAGGGAAAATCTATTACCCATAGGAAGTTAAATCTGTTTTTAGCCCCCCCCTCACCATGACCCTCTCCCCCAAGGAAAGAGGATTGAGGTGAGGGGGGCTCTATTAATTTCAGCCTTTCAGCGATTTTTAAACGGAGATGTGCCAGCGAATCAAAGACTATCTTTTTTTTATCTGCAACAAAGAGGAGCAGGTCCCCGGCTGTCCCTTCCATTGCCCTGACAATTTCGTCGATGAGACTACCCTTCACCCCCCCCTGTGACGGGAGGGATGATGGGGGGGTAAAAAACTTTGCTATTGGAGATTGAACCCCCTCGGAGGTGATCTTCATCCATGCCAGTCCCTTTGCACCAAAGACTCCAACCTCCTCTGCCAGAGTATCAATGTCCTTTCTTGAAAAGTCACCACACCCTTTGGCATTAATCCCTCTTACCTCTCCGCCATTTTTTATTGCCTCGGTAAAGACCTTAAAATCTGATTGTGATGCAACAGATGAAATATCGTGGAGTTCGAGGCCGAACCGTGTATCTGGTTTATCACACCCGAACCGACTCATAACTTCATTGTAACTTAAGATGGGGAAAGGTTTTTCAATTTCAACGCCAATGGATTTTTTAAATATTTCATGCATCATCTCTTCAATCAAGGAAAAGATATTTTCTCTATCAATAAAGGACATCTCTATATCTATCTGGGTAAATTCGGGTTGTCTGTCTGCCCTCAGATCCTCATCCCTGAAGCACCTTACTACCTGAAAATATTTTTCATACCCTGCTACCATCAGAATCTGTTTAAAGAGTTGTGGAGATTGTGGAAGGGCATAAAACTTACCTGGGTTCAATCTGCTGGGAACCAGATAATCCCTTGCCCCTTCTGGTGTGCTCTTTGTCAGAAATGGAGTCTCTATTTCCAGAAAGCCCTTATTGTCAAGGAAATCCCTTACTGTCTTTACAACCTTATGCCTTAAGACGATGTTATTTTTTATGGATGGCCTCCTTAAATCGAGGTATCTGTATTTAAGTCTCAGCACCTCTGAGACCTCGTCACCATCTTCTATGGAAAATGGCAGGGGTTTAGACTCATTTAAAATCTCTAAATCATCTGCGTTAACCTCAATCTCTCCTGTCATGAGTTTTGGATTTACAGTTCCTTCAGGTCGTGCAGCAACCCTCCCCTTGATAGCCAGTACATATTCGCTCCTTATCTCATGTGCCTTCTTATGCAACACCCCTCTTTCCCCATCTTCAACCTCATCCGACCCGTCCACTGTGACCCATCCACTGGATGGGTGCCCCGTGCCCCGCCCTCCTTCAGAAGGAGGAGAGAGGGGAGATATTAAAGAAGGGGATGAAGGGGGGGTTGGATTTACCACCACCTGGGTAATTCCATCACGGTCTCTTAAGTCTATGAAGATCAGTCCGCCATGGTCTCTTCGTCTATGCACCCAGCCGGTAAGTATTACCGTGTCACCTATCTTATCCCTTCTCAATTCCCCGCAGGTATGAGTTCTCTTCAATAATTCAGTCATGGCAACTAATATAACAGATTATTCTTTGTTTTTACAATGAAAAGATTGGTGCCCCTTTAAGCCCCCTTTTTGAATAACTTTTTTGATCAGGTGTGAAATTAATAAGTCACCATGTGAAGTTTTTGTTAATTTTAGTGTGATAATTTTATAGATCATAAAAAAAGGGTTTTTCAAAACCTTTGAGGTTGTTATAATGAACATCATGAGTGAATTTCCCTTATTAAGAGATTTAATTATTATTCTTGCTGTTACTATTCCAATTACATTTATATTTCATAAAGTCAGATTGCCAGCCATTATAGGCTATCTCATAACTGGAATAGTTATAGGCCCTTACGGCATTAGATTGATATTTGAGCTTGATATGGTTAGGACCCTGGCTGAGATCGGTGTAGTACTTTTATTGTTTACTGTGGGACTGGAATTTTCCCTCACCAGGATGGCAAGAAATATGAAGATCATCGTTGGGAGCGGAGGGATTCAGATTATACTGACAATTGCAGGTGTCTTAATCATTGCTTATGTATCAGGATATCCCTTACAGCAATCTCTCTTTTTTGGCTTTCTTGTTTCTCTCAGCAGCACCGCAATTGTCCTGAAGATGTATACCGATAGAGGAGAAATTGACTCTCCCCATGGGAAATTTTCTATTGGTATTTTACTCTTTCAGGATCTCTGTGTGGTTCCGATGATATTACTCATTCCTGTCCTTGCAGGTGCAGGGGCTGCTTCTTTAAAAATTATTACCCTGACCCTTCTCAAGGCTGTAATTGCAGTTGCAGTTATATTCTTTGCCTCACGCCTTTTAGTACCCAAGCTCCTTCACCATGTGGTCAGACTGAAAAGCAGGGAGTCTCTGATACTTTTTGTTATCCTTCTCTGCCTTGGGACTGCATGGCTGACACACTATTTTGGCTTATCTCTCGCCATGGGTGCCTTTATTGCAGGATTGATTATATCTGAATCTGATTACAGCAGTCAGGTGGTCGTGGAGACTTTACCCTTCCGTGATTTCTTCAGCAGTATCTTTTTCATATCAATCGGGATGCTCCTTAAACTCTATTACCTGTCTGATCATTTCATATATCTTTTATCTCTCACCATTGGGATCATCCTGTTAAAGATAGTTTTCACATTTGTTTCTGTGATATTATTCCAAAAATCCTTTCGTATTGCCTTTATATCTGCCTTGAGACTTGCACAGATTGGTGAATTTTCCTTTCTGATTGCAGAAAATGGGTTCCATCTCCAATTAATCGGAAGCGATGATTTTCAAACCCTCCTCATCTCTGCAATAATGAGCATGATGGTGACCCCTTTTTTAATTCTTCTATCCTATGGTTTATCCCTTAGATTGCAGCACCTTTTATCTATTTCCGAGAAGGCATGGGAAGAGGGGGAGGGAAAGAGACTTGATAATCATGTTATCATTGCTGGTTATGGATTAAACGGAAGGAATCTTACTCAGGTTTTAAAGGAGACCCGTATTAGTTATATTGTTATTGAAATAAATACTGAAAGGATAAATGCAGGAAAGGCTGCAGGGGTACCTGTAATGTATGGGGATATAACCAGTAAGGAGATACTCCATAAGGCAGGCATTGAAAGGGCAAAGATTATAGTCTTTGCCATCTCCGATCCCCTTTCAATCCGCAGGGGTATTCATATAGCCCGGCAGATGAATCCGCATATCCATATTATTGCCAGAACCCTCTACGCCTCAGAAGTAGATGAACTCCTTAATCTTGGTGCAAATCAGGTTATACCTATGGATTTTGAGACTTCAGTGGAGATATTTTCACGGGTATTGAAAGAGTATCACATTCCAGGAAATATGATAAATCAGTATGTGGATGTGGTAAGGATGGATGGTTATAGTATGCTTAGGGGACTCTCCTTATCCCATGAAAAGCTTAGGGACCTCTATGAGTACCTTTTAAAAACAACGACAGAGAGTTATCTGGTTTTGGAAGATTCATCTGCAAATAAAAAAAGTTTAAAAGAGCTTGATCTCAGGAACAAGACAGGTGCTGTCATAATAGCCATTGTGAGAAATGGTGAGGTCAAGGTTAATCCCGACCCTGATTTAAAAATTGAGGCAGAAAACATTTTAATCATAATCGGGAGTCATGCACAATTGGATAGGGCATTAAATTTTCTGAGTACAAAAAAATTATAAAAAAACTACAGAATTGCATGGATAAGTACAGATAGAAA
>JACQQJ010000194.1 GCA_016207035.1 Nitrospinota bacterium
CTCATACATCTTTTTCACTGTCTTTCTCTTTCAATATATTCCACTATACATTTCTCAAATTTAGAGAAATCACCTAAATGGTTTTTTAAGATATCAAATACCTTTTCTATATCTACTTTCCAATAAAGGTGAATTGCTAAATTCCTAAACTTTACCATGTTTTTAAGTTCATCGGCAAAATCTATTTCCAATATACCTTCTTCAGTTAAAATTTTAAAGACTTCACTATTCTCCTCAGGTCTTCTAAATGAACGTTCTGCAATAATATGATTGGCTATATCAACAGAGGATTGAATAGCCATAGTAAGAGGATAAAGGACCATATATTGTTTTTTGCGCTCATTCTGCAATTCTTCTAAACTGATACTCTGGCTAAAACCAATCAGGTCAGAAACGTATCTCCGCAATAATTCTAAATGTTTATTTATACTATCCTTATCCAGGACCATGTATTCCTTCCTTAATATTCTGGTACATACAGGAATTATAATAGTCTAACATGGGTTTTAAGTCAAAGTATTCATTGGTTAGCTTAACTTCATATTTTATACGCTTTAACTCATCACGGCAAAATATCACTTTACCATCCTTGATTACCTTATACTGGAAAAATTGGGGAGCTGAATTCAGAACCTTTACATCAATTGGCGATATTCCTAACATATCTTCTAAATAAGAGGAGAGTTCTATTTCTTCCTCCATAGTAATAAACGGAGTCTTTTTATCTAATACTACCCCAATGTCTATATCATTATGCTCACTATTGGGCCTCAATAAATATGAGCCGTGCAAATAGGCTACAATAATCCCTTCTTTTGATTGCAAAAGAGAAGATACCTTTTGCATAAATTCATCCAATGTTATATTTTTAATAGATTTTTTTGACATTTAATTCTCAGCCCTTATTAAATATCCTGGCCTATATCACCTGTTTTTACGCTTCCAGTAGCAGGGTAGACTTTAATTTCAATATAACGGCCGGCAGGGTCATAAACCCGGATTGAGTTCTCTGTAAATGTTGAGGCTGCAGTACCATCTGGATTGAAAGTGATAGTCCCGCTACCTCCGACACTTCCAGAATCACTCCCACTATAGTTTCTTATATCTATAATACCCGTATCACTGGCGTATATCCTTTTAACGGCAGTAATAGTCTCCATCATTAAAAATGACTCACTACTCAGAGAAATATCTACAGTATAGATTGCCCTCTGAGTAATGGCATAACTACGGGCGTTTCTTAAGGAAGATGAAATCATCCGTGCTGCACCTTTTAGCCTGGCATTTTTGGTAAAGGCAAAGAATGTGGGCATAGCCATAAGAGACAGCATCCCTATGATTACCAGGACGACCAGCATCTCCATTACTGTAACGCCTTTTTTGTATCTATTTGATTTCATCATTATACCTACCAATTAACAATATCGTCGCTATAACTCTTCTGCACATTTGAAGGTGATGGTTCAGGATAAGTACTACCAACGATATTGTCCGGGCTCCACTCATCATTAATTTTATTAGGGCCGCTTGACCATATATTGAAAGTAATGTTTGTACTACTATTACTCTGACCAATTGCTGTAACTTTTGGAGAATTCGTACTCCAATGGTACCTGTAAGCCTCGCCCCATGGGTCAAGGAGGCTATAATCAGGTGGAATTCCTAACGGGTCCTTTTTGAGTTCATTAGCATATTTAACATAAGGGCCACCTTTCGCTTTTGCTTGAGAAGTTTCGGACTCAAGGGCGTTAATTAATCTGGAACAACCTGTGAATTTACCTTCAGCATCTAAGGGATCATCCACTGGATAAGTCCCCCAATTCTGGGCATACATTTCTAATGCAGTCTCAAGTTGTTCCATAGTAGCCTTTGCTTTCTTTATCTTGGCAGATGCTCGCACCTTTGAGACACCGGCTAACAAAAGACCTGTTAATACGGAGATTATTGCAATAACAGCGATGAGTTCAACAATTGTAAAACCGCGAGTACGAAATAACCTTTGCATAATAACCACCTCCCTGTTGACTTCCGTCTTAGGGGGACAGTCCCATTCTACGACTCGCTTTGCTCGTCCGTAAATGGGACAGTCCCCAAATGAGCCAGTTTCTGCTCGCAATGACACACTATCCCTACCAGTTATTGATGTCGTCGTCATTATATGTATCTGTGTCTACCTGAGTATTATCGCTATCTCCATCTTGTATATTATCATACATGGTAGACAAATCCCAATCACTCCCTCCAGCATCTGAGTAACGTACTTCACTATAAGTCCTACTATCAGGGCCTAAAGAATAAATGTTATAACTCCTTCTTTTAGTACTGGTTGTAGTAGGATGAAACGGCCCTTTTGGTGTAGCTTCTTCGCTGTCCGCATCAGCGGTTCTATAATAGGTTCTGCTAACATATATATAAGCATTACCCCACGGGTCCTTAAGAATATATCTATAAGGGGAAGAGCTTTCTCGTATCAAATCTTCATTCCTGAACTTCATGTAAGGACCACCTTTTGTAGTGGCTGAAAGTGCACC
>JACQQJ010000020.1 GCA_016207035.1 Nitrospinota bacterium
ATTGCAAAGAGATTGCTTAAGGAAGATATCTGTGGTGTTATATTCTTTCATGGGACATGGACACCGCCAGCAATAATAATAGGCGCCTTCTTAGAGATAGAGCATCTACCAACTGCATCATGGGGATTTGGGATTTATGATGAAAATGGAAGGCGTGAATCCACAGGTTCAATAGTAGCATCAACAGTATTACGTGGCACACTTGAAAAGATGGGCAAGAAATGTATATATGTGCTTGGTGCCTCAGATGATGGAAATGCACTTCGTAAGATAAAGGTATTCTCAAAGTCAGCGATTACGAGAAGAAGATTACGCGATATGCGACTCGGACTCGTTGGTTATTCAGCGATGGGTATTTATCCTGGTATGTTTGACCATGCCTTGATGAGGAGTAAGATAGGACCTGAGGCAGTGCATATAGACACGTATTCTTTAATAAAACGTGCTGAAGAATCATCTACAGCAGAACGAAACAGAGTTATTACAACGATTAAGAAGAAAGCAGAGATTGACAGGAGTGTCACAAAAAGAATGCTTCAAAAATCTGCAGGGTTATATTTAGGGATAAAAGAACTTATAGAAGAGCAAGAATTAAACGGAATAAACGTAAAATGCCAGTTTGAATTATCACAGGAATATGGGTGTATAAGCTGTATACCCAGTTCATTACTTGCAGAAGAAAATGAAGTAGTCTCAGGTTGTGAAGGTGATATACCATTAACAGTAACAATGGCAATATTCAAATATTTAACAGGAGAACCTGCAAATTTTGGAGACGTGCTTGAAATAGAAGGGAATGAAGTAGTCATATCATCCTGTGGGTATGCAGTATTTAGCCAGGCACATCCGGGAGACAGGAAGATAATCCGGGACATAGGGTATCCGGGGTTTACAGGAGCGATATGTTCATTCACAGCAAAAGAAGGGGAGATAACGTATGCAAGGTTAGTAGAAAGGCAGGGCAAATACTACCTGTATATGGGAACCGGAGAAGGGTTACGTTCTGAGAGGCGCCAGCAGAGGATGCCGGCATTAAGGGTAAGGCTTAATACCAAAGATATTAACAGATACTGGGAACATTTAAATAGCCACCATTATGCATTCGCATACGATAACCTAAAAGAAGAACTAATAGAACTCTGCAGGCAGTTAGATATAGAGCCTGTAGTTCTGGATTGAAGGAGGGAAGTATATGGCTAAGAAAGAAAAGGGAGGACTACCTGTATGGATAGGGAACACACCATTCCCACCGGACAATAAAAAGCCGGCACTTGTTACTGAGCCGCCAGTAGTAACTGTCTATGGGATAGGAGATGAGAAGATATCGCCGCGTGTATGGGTAAGCACAGATAAGATATTGATATCTGAATGGATTGTTCCGCCGGGACAAGGTTTTAAGCCGGCAGATATACATGGTGGGGATGAACCCTATTACATAGCAGAAGGAACCGCGACAGTGGTTAATCATGAAACAGGACAGGTAACTGAGGCAAAGGCAGGAGATTGTATGTTAATTCCAGCAAACTGTTGGCATTTAGTCTATAACTACACTGGAGAGCCAGTCAGGATAATAGCCATAATAGCAGGTAAAGTATGGGAAGAAGGACAGAAAGAGACGGTAGAGAAGCAAGAAGTAAAACCGAGATATTACAAAGCAGAATAACACAAATAATCATAATTCAGGAGGTTGAAGATGTATGATGCTTTAAAACATATAGGAAATTGGCCGCCAGAGACATCTGCGGCACGAAATGAAAAACTCCATATTCATATCCCACCGGAGAAGACGTTAAAACTAATCCATGGGAAGAACCATCACACACGAATAGACCTGTTTATATCCAACGACCAGTGCCATGTAGGGATACATACAGTACCAGGAGGAAAATTTGCAGACCCGGAGACGAATCGTGGAGACAAGTGTATACTGGTGTTAAAAGGAAAGATGCAGATAAAGGTAATTGAATCCGAATCTGATGAGACATCAGTAAGCACACCTGCATGGGAAGTAAAGGAGCATGAAGTATTCTTTATCCCGGAAGGCATAAGACATCAGGTATTTAATCTGGGAAAAGGGACGTTACAATATCTTTTTACTGTTGCACCAGGACTTTAGTGATAAGGTGGTTATGGGGACTGTCCCCCTTATAGCAGGAGCAAAACATGTTAAAGAAACCAAAGGTAGGGTTCATAGCACTTTGTGCACCAGTTCATGTAGAAGTGATAGACGATTTAGGGAGGCCATTTCCTGTAGTAGGAGCAGCAGAGATGGCATGCAGGGCACTTGAAAAACAGGGGATTGAGGTAATCAGGTATCCTAAGAAACCATTGGTAGAAGGTAAAGTAAAAGGCTATCAGGTAAAAGATTTTAACAAAGAAGCGTTGATAGATTCCCGTAAGAAGGCAGAAGAGGCGTTTGATTATTTTGTAGCAGAGCATGTAGATTGTGTAGTAACATTTTTTACCACATGGATGTGGGTAGGGCATTACACACAGACCATTCTGAGGGCGAGACTGCCTATAGTAGCATGGTCTTTCCCGCGACAGGAAGGCTGCCAGATGGTAGGACTTCTTGGGATGCACGGGACGCTTGATGAGTTAGGATTAGAACATGAAATGGTATATGGTATGCACGATGACCCGGCGACACAGGATAAACTAATGCGGTATATAAAGGCATGCGCGGTTGTTAATACGTTAAAGAAATCAAAATACGGTAGATTTGGCGGCAGGTGCATGGACATGATACCAGGGTTATTTGACAATAATGACTGGCTATTAAAGTTTGGTGTAGAGGTAGAGGAGTTAGGACAGGAAGTTTTAGTCAGAGAAGGAGGAAAGTTTAAAGACAAAGAGATAAAGGATGTATATAGCCGTATAAAGAGACTATTTGACAAAGTGCCGCCACTAACTGATACATACATGGAAAAGAACATCAGGTTTTATCTTGCGCATAAAAAGGTAGCAGAAGAACACGGAATAGATTTCAGCGGGATAAAGTGCGTATTTGAATTAAGCGACTATTACTGTAAGCCGTGTATTGCACAGTCTCTTATGGCAGAAGACGGATATGCAACAGCATGCTGTTGTGAAGACAAGGGAGCACTGACAGAGTATATCATGCGGATACTATCAGATAAAGTCCAGTTCCAGGGAGACGTAGAATATGTTGACGTCCGGACAGGTAAAATACATATGGTCTCCTGCGGTGCGGCAGCACCCAGTCTTGCCGGAAATAAATCCAAGGCAGGGATATATGCGGGACCACCAATAGAAGGAGAGGCAGGAGGTTACTCAGTAACGATGGAGTCAAGAGAAGGAGATGTAACACTTGCACGGCTATCAAGGGTAAAAGGAGAATACGTCATGGTAATAGCAGCCGGCAAATTATACCCATGTAAAAAATCTGACATAGAGGCATGCGGATTTATCAATCTACCTCATTTTAATATCATGCTTGAAGGCAACGCAGAGATATTTCTGCAGAACTTAAGAAGCCAGTATATGCATTTTGTATGTGATAATATAAAAGACGAACTAATCACAGTCTGCAGGTTACTTGGAATAAGGCCAATTTTGGTATGAAGATAGCAATTGGCAGAATATATCATGAGGCAAACACATTCAATCCGAACCTTACCACACTGGAATCACTAAAAAGTTATGGTTATTATGAAGGCAATGCGATGCTGAATAAGGATACTATATTAGCAGAGATAACAGGAGCAGTTGAATCAGCCGGCGAGTTAAATATTAAACTTACAGGGCTTATCAAAGCAGGCGGCTGGGCAGGAGGCATTATTAAAGAAGATGACTATGAACATCTTAAAGATAGGCTATTGACCCGGCTCAAAGAAGCGCTTCCAGTGGATGGAGTATATCTGGCTTTACACGGCGCCATAGTAAGTGAAGATGAATTAGATGTATCAGGAGATATATTAAAGTCTGTTCGTAAATGCGCAGGGGTAGAGACGCCTGTTATGGTAAGTTGTGACATGCACGCCAATATTACCGAAAGGATGATGAAAAACGCAGATGCTTTAATTGGCTACCATACATGTCCCCATTTAGACAGTGAAGATATCGGTAAATTGTCTATCAGGTTACTTCATAGAATGATACGAGATGAAGTCAATCCAGTGATGTACTGGTGCAAGATACCAATGATAACCCCGGCAGACAGGCACAATACCTTTAATGGACCATTGAAGACAATATTTGACAAGGTAAGAAAGATAGTATCTTATCCGGAAGTATTGTGTGCGTCAGTCTTTCCAGTCCAGCCATGGTTAGACGTGCCAGAGTTAGGCTGGACAATTGTAGTAGTAACAAATGGGAAGACAGATATTGGGGAAAACAGAGTTAAAGAGTTAGCAGAACTTTGCTGGGACATGAGGAAAGAATTTGATGTAGAAAAACTATCAGCAAAGGATGCTATAGGTAGAGCAAATCAGATTAAAGGAAGTCCAATAGTAATATCTGACGGTGCAGATGCGACAAATGCAGGAGGGATAGGTAACAGCACGCATCTATTATCTGAGTTACTCAGTCAGGGTGTCCATGGAGGCGATGCATTAGTGCCATTAATAGACCCTGGGATGGCCCAAAAGGCACATTCTGCAGGAGTAGGCAGGGTTGTGGAAGGAGAAGTAGGAAAATTTCCAGAGAATCCATTCATCAAGCCTGTTAGAGTAAGAGGGATAGTAATAGCAATTAGTGACGGTAAATTTACCATCAATGGACATGGCGGAAGTAACCTTAAGATTGATATGGGAAAAATAGCAGCGATAAAATTGGGCAAGGTAATATTAGTTGTAAGCGAAAGACCCGGCCCAGGCCATGACCCGATGGTTTTTCGCCATATAGGACTTAACCCCAAAGATGCAAAGGTAGTAGTAGTAAAATCACCAGTAGGATTCCGTGCAGCATATGAAGTATTTGCCAAAGAGATTATTTTAGCAGACACCCCAGGGGCGGCGTCATCCAATCTAAAATCCTTCAAATTCAAGATGCGTCCAAAGCCACTCTATCCATTTGAAGAAATCAGAAAGCCAGAAATCAAAATCAAGAAGAGTTCTGAACATGTACACAATTAACGAGAAAGACGTCCAGAAGAATAAACTTACAGGGCGGGATTATAAACTGATGTTTAATCGAAGTGTCCTTGGAGTAAAAAATCTCTGTGGCGTCGTATCATTTTTTCCTGCAAAGGCGTATGCACCGGGACACATCCATAAAGATGCAGAAGAAGTAATATATGTGCTAAAAGGAAAAGGATATTTAACAATAGGAAACAAGAGAGAAAGAATTTCCCCCGGGACGGTTGGGTATATCCCAAGAGGTAAACTACACAGCATAAATAATACCGGTAATGAAACAATAAAGTTATACTGTGTTTTTTCACCACCCATCAAGATAGGTAATTATAAGGATATAAGGCACAAATGACAAATCCGTGCAATATTTCAGAGAATAAAGATACAGTCACTCTATCGAAAGATATTGCCAGGGGATTACGTATAGAGATAATAAAGATGATATACCGAGCAGGTTCAGGCCATCCTGGAGGTTCGTTATCCTGTGCAGATATAATAGCGGTATTATATTTTCATGAGATGAGGATAGACCCGAAAGAGCCGGGATGGCAAGACAGGGACAGATTCATACTATCCAAGGGACACGCCTGTCCGGCGTGGTACAGTGCATTAGCATTAAGAGGATATTTTCCGATAGAGGCTTTGAGTAAATTGCGTAAACTCAACAGCCCTCTACAAGGACATCCTGACATGAGGAAACTACCCGGGCTTGACATGACAACAGGCTCATTAGGCAACGGGTTATCAATAGGAATAGGGATGGCAATATGCGGGAAAGTTGACGAAAAAGACTACCGGGTATATGTAATATTAGGATGCGGAGAACTTGATGAGGGTATGATATGGGAAGCAGCAATGTGTGCCCATAAATACAAGTTAGATAATCTTACAGCAATAGTAGACTATAACGGGTTACAACTTGACGGCAAGACAGAAGATATCATGCCGCTTGAGCCATTGGGAGACAAATGGAAGGCATTTGGATGGAATACGATAGAAATAGACGGACACAATATCAAGGATATACTTACTGCAATAGATAAAGCGAAATCTGCGAGAGGGTGTCCGACAGTAATAATAGCCCATACTGTAAAAGGTAAAGGCGTATCATTTATGGAAAACAATCCGGACTGGCATGGTAAACCGCTAACCAAAGCAGAATATGAACAGGCAATGAAAGAACTGACTTTAGGGGACTGTCCCTGTTTGAAAGGATATAATGAATATCCCGACACGAAAATCATTCGGTGAAGTATTAGTAGAACTTGGTGAAGAAAACCCACAGGTTTTAGTCTTAGATGCAGACATATCCAAATCTACATATACGAGCCTGTTTGCAAATAGATTCCCGAAAAGGTTCTTTAACGTAGGCTGTGCAGAGCAGAATGAGATGGCAATGGCTGCGGGAATGTCTACATGCGGTAAGATACCGTTTGTCAGCACATATGCAGTATTTGCGAGTATGAGGGCATGTGAGCAGATACGGACATTTGTAGCATACCCGAGACTCAATGTAAAGATAGCCGTAAGCCATGGAGGAGTAACACCAGGAAGCGATGGAGTAACCCATCAGGCAACAGAAGACTTAGGGATAATGAGGACTATACCAAACATGACAATAATAATGCCTGCAGATGCGGTATCGACAAAGAAACTCGTTCGCCAGGCAGCAACAAGGACAGGTCCTGTATATCTACGATTCACACGAGACCCTGTACCTGTAATTTACGAAGATACTGTAAAACTTGAGATTGGAAAAGCAAATATTATCAGGGAAGGGACAGATGCTACAATAATCGCAATAGGAGATATGGTTACAAAGGCAATAGAAGCGTCTAATAGATTGACGGAAAAGGGCATAAATGTAACAGTAATAGATATGCATACGCTAAAACCGATTGATGAAAAATCCATAATAGATTCTGCGAAGAAAACCCGTGCACTTGTTACAGTTGAAGACCACAATATTATAAACGGACTTGGAAGTGCAGTATCAGAAGTGCTGATAGAAAATGAGCCGGTTCCGATGCGTAGAATAGGGTTAAGAGATACATTTGCAGAATCAGGGACGTATGAAGAACTACTCACAAAATATCATCTTAATGTCCAGGATATAATTCTTGCTGTTAAGGATGTGATAAGGAGAAAGAAATAGATGAAAAAACCCGGTAGAAAGAGACTCGTAGTAATGCTCCACAATAGCCTTGTTCTTGTAGAGCCGCTGAAAGCAGCGTTTAAAGAGATTCTGCCTGAAGTAGAGACATTAAACATAATAGATGAAAGTCTGTTACGTGACCTGTTAAAGTCAGGCGGGATAGACCACAATGGCACAAAACGTGTCTGCCAGTATACAATATTTGCTGAAGAGATAGGGGCAGATATAGTATTAATGACATGCTCATCACTTGCAGATTCAGTAGATGTGGCAAGTAAACTCGTGAACATCCCTGTCTTGAAAATCAACGAGCCGATGGTTATGGAAGCAGTAAGACTTGGGAGAAGAATTGCAGTATTAGGCACATTAAGTTCAGTAATAGAACCCACTGTTAGAATGTTGAAAGAGAAAGCAGAAAAGAGCGGTAAGAAGATAGACATAAAAACCGTCTTATTTGAAGAAGCATTCAAGGCATTGATATCAGGAGACAAGGCAGGACACGACAGGCTGGTATTGGCAGGCATTACTAAGATTTCCAAAAAAGTTGATGCTATTATATTAGCCCAGGGGTCAATGGCAAGGCTTGTCCCTATGATTGATAAGGGTATTAAGGTTCCTGTGCTTACATGTATAATATCAGGAGTCAGCAGACTGAAGAGATTTTTATAAATTTGGAGGATAGGATGGGTTACATTCACGAAAGGAATTACGGATGCCGCGTATCAGCCGATTATACATATCGTGGCTTAAAGACCATAATAATGGAGAATGAGAAACTACACATCACTATTCTGGCAGATAAAGGGACAGATATAATAGAATTTCTGTATAAGCCGTTAGACGTAGATTTTTTATGGCGCTCACCCTTAGGTGTACGAAATCCGGGTTTGAATGTTCCGACAATTGGTACGCATATTGGTTCATTTTTAGACTATTATGAAGGAGGCTGGCAGGAATGTCTGCCTAATGGGGGATGGGCTGCGAAATATAAAGGGGCGGAATTGGGACTACATGGAGAAGTATGCAACATACCATGGCAGTTCAGTATCATTGAAGATAACCCGGAAAGGGTAGAAGTAAAGTTCCGGGTCAGGACATACAGGACGCCATTTTATTTAGAAAAGTTTTTGAGCATGGAAAGTAACAAACCGATTTTGCATATAAAAGAGAAACTTCTCAATGAAGGAGAAGAAGGAATGGACCTGATGTGGGGGTATCATCCAGCCTTTGGACCACCATTTTTATCGGAACATTGCCGGGTAGATGTGCCTGCTAAAAAAGTAGAGGTTTGTTCCGAAGGTGCTCCTACGAGCAGGTTAAAACCAGGTGATAAGTTTGCATGGCCGAATTGTAAAGGCAAGGATGGGAAGACAGTTGATTTAAGCAGGATACCTCCGGCAAGTATCAAAGCCGCAGACATGGTTTATTTATTAGAGTTAGAAGAAGGCTGGTATGCTATAACCAACACAAAAAAGAAAGTTGGGTTTGGACTGCACTGGCCCAAGGAAGTCTTTCCTTACCTATGGTATTGGCAGGATTATCAAGGTGAGTTCGGTTATCCTTTATATGGGAGAACCTATATAGTAGCCTTAGAGCCGTTTACCAGTTACCCCAGATTCGGGCTGGAAGAAGCCATTAAAAGGGGGACACAAATGAAGATGGCGTCAGGTGAGAGTGTAGAGGTATATTTAAAAGCAGTTGCTTATGAGGGGATTGAAGGAGTAGAACGTATCACGGAAAATGGAGAGATAAAAGAAAGAGATATATGCAGAGTAGATATGAGGAAGATTAAATGAACATCTTAGTAGTAGGTGGCGGCTCAATTGGCGAAAGGCATGCAAGATGTTTTTCAAAAATAAATGGCATAAAAGTATCAATCTGTGAGCCGTATGAGAAGAAACTAAAAGATTTAAAGGAGAAATATAGTTTTGATAAATATTATAAGGATTTTGCAGATATTAAGTTGGATTATTTTACCGGAGTAATAATTGCAACCCCTCCAAATCTGCATGTCCCGATGGCAATAAAAGCGGCAAAAAACGGATGTCATCTTATGATTGAAAAGCCGCTCTCACTGAATTTAAGAGGTATCAGTCAACTGAAAAAGGTCATTAAAGCCAAAAGGCTTGTCTGCGGCGTTGCTTATATATTAAGACATTTTCCATGCCTTAATAGAATCAAAACGCTCCTTTCAGAAGAATGTATTGGTAGGATCTTAAGTATCAGAGCCAAAGTTGGCTCGTTTTTCCCGGGAGCCCGTCCGGATTATAAAAAGATTTACTTTGCAAAGAAGGTTATGGGCGGCGGCGTTATACTGGATTACAGTCATGAATCAAATTATTTAGAGTGGCTTGTGGGTAGAGTAAAAGAAGTATCCTGTTTTTATGATACCTTGAGTCTGGACGTAGAGACAGAAGATATTGCAGTAATGCTTTTAAGGTTTAGTAGCCAAATCATTGGTGAAATCCATATAAATTGTTTTCAGAAAGATGATTCAAGAACATTAGAGATAATTGGTGATAAAGGGACGATTACCTGTGATTTAATAAGGGGGAGGGTAGGACTATACAGGGGTGATAAAGGCTGCTGGAAATATTTTAATGACCCATGCCAGAGGGACAATGTTTTTATCATGCAGGCAGAAAATTTTATCAGGGCTATAAATGGGAAGGAAGATATTAAGACAACCTTAGAAGAAGGTGTAGGGACGTTAAAGGTTTGTATGGCAGCCAGAGAATCGGCTGATACTGATAGAGTAATAAGGATAAGATAAAGTAAAGGATAGAAAATGCATATTCAGGAACTATTTAATCTAAAAGGTAAGATTGCATTGGTAACAGGTGGTGCCGGGCTATATGGTTCCTGTATTTCACAGGCGTTAGGGGAAGTCGGGGCAAAGGTAATTATAGCCTCACGAGACATAAAGAAATGCCAGGCTAAGGCAAAAGAATTGCAAGGAAAAGGACTTGATGTTTGTGGTGAACAATTGGACCTGACGAGTGAGGAATCGGTGGTAGAGTTAAAAGAGAAGATTCTTTTAAGATATAGCAGGATTGATGTCCTGGTAAATAATGCGGTAGAACGTCCAATGAGAAAATTTGATTGTCCAGCTGCAGACTGGGAGAAATCAATGAAGGTTAATGCTACAGGTTTGTTTATATGTACCAGGATTTTCATTTCAGAAATGGTAAAACAAAACTCAGGCAATATAATTAACATCTCATCTATCTACGGCATGGTAGGGCCGGATTTTAGTATCTATCAAGGGACAGATATGGATATGCCTCCTGATTATGCCTTTCATAGGGGAGGGATAATCAATTTCACACGGTATCTTGCAACCCGGTTTGCACGTTATAATATCCGGGTAAACTGCATTAGTCCTGGTGGACTTTACACTAATAATCAACCTGATAGTTTCGTGGAGGATTATAATAGGCGTGTCCCATTAGGACGTATGGCGAATGAAGATGATATAAAAGGGACGGTGGTATATTTAGCCTCAAATGCATCATCTTATGTTACTGGATGTAACTTAGTGGTTGATGGTGGCTGGACAGCGTGGTAGGATATATGGGAGGTGACAGAAAATAGATGTTTAATAATAATAAAGCGGTTTTCATAACTGCGGTGGGAACTCCATTGGACAATAAAGGAAGACTGATAGAGAAGAGTTTCAGGAAACATCTGAATAATCAGATTGAGAATGGGATTGATAGACTTTTTGTAATGGGAAGTATGGGAATGATGCCATGTTTGTCTTCTGCAACTTATATAGAGTGTGCTGAGATAGCCGCTGGAGAGATTGGCAAGAAAGTGAAGATTATGATAGGCGTTGGTGACAACAGCATTGAACGTACTATAGAAAGAATAATTTCTATAAGACATCTTAAGATAGATGCAGTTGTGGTTACAACGCCATATTATTTCAGGTCTTATCAAAAAGATTTGTTATTCTATTTTACTGAGATTGCTGAGAGGTCACCATTTCCAGTTTACCTGTATGACATACCCCAAGTGACAAAGGTTAAAATAGAGATGGATACTGTGTTAAGACTAAGCCAGCATAAGAATATCAGGGGCATGAAATGTTCAGATGACCCTGCATGGACCAGGACACTTTTTGATAAGTTTGTGGGGAAGGATTTTGAGGTAATCTCGGCGTATTACGATTTAATAGATGTATTCTTAAGATATGGGATAAGGATACATCTGGATGGATTTTTCTCTATCATGCCATCCTGGCTTAAGGAAATAAAAGCAGCGTTTTCTAAGGATGATTTTGAAGGAATAACTCATATACAAAAGAAGATGACATGGTTGAGGAATGAGTTTATAAAGATAGGGGTATTCCCTGCATTTACCGAGGCAATGAATCTACTCGGATTTGAAGGGAGATTTCATTCTTCACATATATGCCAAATGGATAAATCATCTCGGTCTAATGTCAGAAGATTGCTCAAGGAAGCAGAACTTATTTAAGTGGGTAACCAATCTTTCCGAATGCTGGAAGATCTCTCCTTGACCAATATGTTGAGGCATTTTAAAAGGTAATTTAAAATTATGATAACAAAATTTCGTTAGTGGCAAAATAGAAACAACAACTTTAGATAGTAGAAAGAGTAAAACATATCAAGGAAAATGGAGGAATAATGATGGGGAATATTGAGATAATTGGAACAGGTTTAATATATAGAAATCCCAAACCGCATCTTAAGAGTATTCATGCATTTTTTCCTTCTGTTGTATCATTGGGCAATGGTGAGTTACTTGCAACCTTAGTGCTTGGTGAAGCATTTGAAAGTGTAAACTGTCGTGTCTATCTTTCACGTTCAACAGACCATGGAAAAACGTGGAATCTGGAAAGACGCCTGACTAATCTGCCACCAGATGCACTGGTATCTGAGTCTTGTAGAATTAGCATTAGTCCCGAAGGTGAAGTTATTGCATGGGTTTTTAACTATGAACGTTCTAACCCAGAGGAAGGTCTGGCTAATCAGGGAAATGCTGGATTTGTCCCTACAAGACAATTTCTTTATCGTTCCAAAGATAAAGGCAAGAGATGGAATGGCACTGAGGCAATCAAACTACCACTTGTAGGCCCAGAATTTGAGATGTGTTGTCCTATTACTTTCTTGTCAGATGGGATATGGCTTGCCCCAACTTCTACATGGAGAGGGTGGAATGGTGCCTGTCCTGATAGCATGAAAGCTGTAGCATTTGTTTCTTATGATAAAGGTAAGACATGGACTGAGTATATGGATGTTATGGACGGACACAAGAATGGGATTATATTTTGGGAACAAAAGACTATAGAACTTGATAATGGTAAATTACTAAGTGTTGCCTGGACATACGATGAGATGAACAAGAAAGACCTTTGTAATCATTATGCTGTGAGTTTTAATGGGCGAAAATTTGAAGAACCGAAATCAACCGGACTTCAAGGGCAGACCCCTGTAATATGGTATCTTGGTAAAGATAGAATATTGACTATATACCGCAGGATTGATAAGCCGGGGTTGTGGGCAAATCTCTCTTCACTTGAAGATGATAGATGGGAGAATATTTCCGAGGCACCATTATGGGGATTTGTATCTTCTCTGAAAAAGAAAGAAGATGAAGACCAGAATATCGTTGATGAGTTTAAACAATTGAAATTCGGAGCTCCGTCCGTACTATGCCTTGACGATGGAAGTATATTTGTTGCATTCTGGTGTTTTGAAGACTGTGTTTCAAATATCAGATGGATAACATTCAGGGTTTTATGAAGATAAACCGGAGGGCAGATGCCTAAGAGAATACACAAGGATTTCCATGGGTTATTGAATTACGGGTTAAAGTACCTTGAGGAAAATTATGGACGGAAGGCAGTGGAGTATTATCTTGTCCAGGTGGCTGATAATGTCTATGGAGGTCTTTCTAAAAGGATAAAAAAGCAGGGGCTAAAAGCCCTTAAAAAACACTTAAAGAGAATCTTTGACTTAGAAGAAGCAAAATACAAGATTTATAATGATGGTAGAAGGCTCTTACTTGAGGTCAGACGTTGCCCAGCCCTTGAGCATATGGGAAAGAGAGAATACCCTGTGATGAAGAGATTCTGTGAGTGTGATGGGATTATAACTAAGGAAATCTGTAAGAATGCCGGGATTGAACTTAAGATTAAATATAACCAGAAAAAAGGTTCATGTATTCAAGAATTCTGGAAGGATGAAAGATGATATCCTGTACTGAGACAGTATTGGCGTATAATGAGATGTTCTCTTTTTTACATAAACGGTATGGTAAGAAGGCAGTGGTTAAGTTTTGGGAGGATGTGTCGGATGAATTTTTAAGGAACTTGCGTGAATTAGTTAAGGAGAAGGGTATTAAAGGCATGAGGGAATACTGGGGGAAGGTATTAAAAGAAGAAGAAGCAAAATACAAGATTAGATATGGCAGGGACTTTTTCAGGATAGAGATGTATAGATGCCCATCAGTAGGGTTACTACGTCGGCATAAAGGGATAAATAGATATAAGGACTACTGTAAGCATTGTGATATATTATACCGCAGGATAATAGAAGATTATGGGTTTTCGTACAGCATTGAGTATATGGATAATAAAAAAGGGATATGTAGAGTGGAGGCAAGGAAGATAATATGAATGTTTTAGTAGTAGGCGGTGGTTTAATCGGCGAGAAGCATTTGAGATGCTTTTTGATAATATTGATTTTATCTACGATTGGAAACAGAGGGTGTTAAGTAATGGAAAATAGGAATTTTTCACAGAACATAAAAAATCTCTTTGTAATTCCTGATATAGACAATGGCACAGTAAAGACTTCTTTCTTACCAATAGGTAAAACTCCAAATGTTATAAACTATACTATATCCGATGGAGGGAAAGTCATTCTTGAAGGAAAAGGCAGAACAGAGGTTGATGCCGGTGGCATTGTTACATTTGTAATAAAGATGGGAAATTTCCAGTTATGGGAACTGGACAATCCGGTTCTTTACCTCCTTGAGGCGAATGCGGAAGAGGTCATTATAAAACAATATTTGGGCATGCGGAAAATTCATGCAGATAATAAAGCCATATATTTTAATAACCGCCTGTTTTATATGCGGGGATATATCCGTGGAATCAAGGCTCATGACCACCCGAATCTCACAGGTTTATCTCTGGAAGAATACTATTTAAAGAATATCTTGCAGGCGAAGAAGTTCGGTTTTAATTTTGTCAGATGGCATTCCGCTGTTCCACCTGAAGAGTTTTTTTGCATAGCAGATAAGGCAGGGGTTTTGTGTCAGATTGAAATAGGTTATAAAGGTGACGTAATGGATAAAGACCGTAATCGGTGCGAGTTTGATAAAGTATCTATTGATAAAAATAAGTGGACCAGCACCATCTTGAGATTCCGGAATCACCCCTCACTAATGGTCTATTGCATTGGAAATGAAATGCACAAATCAGGGACAAGAAATAGTGTCATGGAAATATATCAGAAGGGTAAAGAACTTGACCCTACGAGACTGATTCTTGATAATTGTGGCTGGGGTGAATACGACAGGAAGACCTCAGACTTTTTCTGCCAGCATATAGCATATTTCTTCCCCTGGAATCGACATGAAGATATGTTTAATGAAAAATGGTGTTTTAAAATTAATGGCTCTGTTAAAAAGCATGAAATGGAGCAAAAGATTGAGTCTGATGCCTTTTCTGTTTCTCTGACGCGAGAACCAGTCCCTGTTCGCCCTGTGGTAGCACACGAGGTAGGTCATTATATTTCATTACATGATTTAAAACGTCTTGAAACAAAGTTCAAAAAGAACAACCTTGAATTCCCATGGTGGATAGGTGAGTTAAAGGACTTGATAAAGAAGAAGGGTATGGATAAGGAGTATCCTCTTATGATTCAGGCGTCAGCGCATTTCCAGAAGATTTGCTACAAGTGGTTACTTGAACGTATTCGTCTAAGTAATTATCTTGTAGGTTTTAGATTTTTACAATTATCTGACACAAGTTATTATGAGAACAGTAATGGAATCTTAGATTGTTTTGATGATGAGAAATGGTGGACTTCTGAAGAATTTCTACAGATTAACAGTGATACAGTATTATTGACATCTTTAACCAACAGGGTATTTACCAATGGTGAAATGATTGAAGTCCCTATATTTCTATCACATTATGGAAAAGAACCGTCACTGAGTGGTAATCTACATTGCTTTATAAATAACATTAATTCTCACTTCATCCATTCCACAGTATTAGAAGATATTTCTATCAATGCACAAGGACTTCATAAGTTGGGTGTCTTATCACTCAAGTTTAATTCATGTGCCAGCCCGGTGAAATATAGAATATGCGTGGAATTTAGAGTACAAAATATAACAATTAAGAATTCATGGGATATATGGTTATTTCCTAATTCAAAAGGGGGATTTAAAAGAGAGATACCATCTCATTTAGAAAACCAGGAATTGTATCATAACTATGATTTCTTGATAGAGAAGTCAGGAGGTCCTGATTATACCGACGAAGTTTACGTTACTGATAAACTTACATCCTCTATGATTGATTATCTTGGAAAAGGGGGAAGGGTTTTGTTGCTTTACAGGCATCCAGATGTCCTGCCAGGGAATAGAGATACACAGTTCTTATTTCCCTCAACCCTTGACCATTTCAAACCTGTGATTTGGGACAGGGGACATAACCTTGGCGGCATAGTCCGAAAACATCCTCTTACAGATACC
>JACQQJ010000190.1 GCA_016207035.1 Nitrospinota bacterium
CTGTTTATGCACCGAATCATGGAAAGGTTGTCTTTGTTGATGACCTCTTTTTCAGCGGCAAGAGCCTCGTCATAGACCATGGTCTTGGACTCTTTACAATGTACTTTCATCTCTCAGAAATCTTTGTAACAGTGGGAGATAAATTTAAAAAGGGTGCGCTTATTGCGAAGGTCGGAAAAAGTGGAAGGGCAACAGGACCACATCTGCATTGGGGGATGAGACTCAATGGTGCAAGGGTAAATCCTATCTCCATTGTCAACCTACCTCTTGAGTAGAGGAAACAGCATATACTTTATAATACGATGGATCTATACATGCCTTAATTTCTATTTTAAATTCAGATGTTTCAGGGAGTCTCTCTATCTCTGTGATATCTATCCTCTCAGAGTACGGAAGACCTTTTCATCCACCTTTTTCTACTAATCAATATTTTCTGATATAACTGCAAAGACCTGTACCCATTGGCATAGAATAATATCAAACGATTGGGAGAACTGTCTGCTCTAAGGTTTTTCAACTTCCCGAGACAGCCTGATAACCCTCAGCATATTACCTTTAATGAAGGTGCTTGTCCTCATTGACAAAATAACATTGATACAAATTGCTGCCAGCAAGTAAAACCTCTCGCCACCTTTCTCCACCAGTCTCTATTACCGCTTTTTGAAAATAGTAGAATCTGACCAAAAATACTGCTAAACTTATTACCTATAGGAAGCCTCCTTTCAGGTATTTTGTTTCTGCTCAAATACATCTCACCTGGAGAGGCTTTCTTACTCAATTCACAGGTATAATTCTTCTTTCTTTATAAAAATTAAGCAGAATACCCTATCCTTCAGGGTAGGGATGAATGCTTTAAAATGTGTTAGAAAGTTACCTGGCCCTTCAGTGCGGGGATAGGTCTCACGAAGCAACTTTCTTTACTTTTTACCTGAACTTGGATTATTTTTCTTTTCAATCTCTTTAATGGTCTCAAGGATATTGCTTGCAATCTGTCGCGCCACCTCGTCATATTTTGAGCTTTCCGACATAATGTCATCTTTATCCCAGATGAGTCCAAAAGAACCTATATACTTTGCCCTATGCTTCCAATCCCATGCAGCACCCGGCTCTTTTCTCACGGTAAGCAGAACAGAGCCAGTTTCAATGCTGATCGCCTTTAATGAAAAGGTATCAATAAGATTTTTTTCCTCTCCCTTTTTTCCCTGTTTAATTAAAGCAGTGCCTTTTCCGATTACTATTACATCAGCCCCGAGAAGTCTGCCGACCTTTACTGCTTTATTTTCATCAATAATCCCGGTCATGGATAGCTGCTGCTCTAAAAGAACCTTTTTTAAAGCATCCCTTTCAACTACCTCTATTTTACCTGTTTTAAAAAGATAATGTGTTACTGCCTCAGAGAATTCATCACCCCAGTTTGCTCCTTTTATGTCAAAGGGGAATACAATTATCTTATTCATCTCTTTTGTTATATTAGCCTTCCGTGATGTTGCCACATCAATAGTTGAGCACCCAGATATAAATGCGGCTGAGAAACCAATAATAAAATAAATTCTATTCATACAAATACCCCCTCATATCTGCCACTTTTTAAATAGATTACGAAAGGTAGATATAAAATTAACCATGAAAAGAATATTAGTTTTTTAAAATATTCCAATAGAAATTTGCTTTTCATGGTTTAAAGTATAGGTATGGGAAAAACAGTTGTCAAGGTATAAACTAAAATATCTCTTTTTGAGTTCTTTTATAACCTCAACTACTATTTTTTTATTCTAATCGATATGAGCGGAGCCTTTTCTTCTCAGAAGTGATCTTTTTCTGAGCGAGCATTTTTTCTTTTGCCCTCTTCGAGCGTTTCCTCTTCTGCCGGCGAATCTTTTCTATTCTCTTTCTCTCTTCGCTCTTTCTGCCTCTCACTCGTTGATCGATCTTTTTGACGAGGAGTACCCTCGCACGGTAGCGATTCAGGGCCTGAGAGCGTTCCTCCTGACATTTCACCTCGATTCCGGTAGGGACATGTTTCAGGTAAACACACGTCGATGTCTTATTTACATTTTGTCCTCCTCTGCCGCCCGAACGGACAAATGATTCCACGATATCATCTTCCCGTACATTCAGCTCATCCATCTTTTCCTTGAGTTTTTTACCCTTTGAAGGACTGACTGGAAATATGCCCATGAAGTAAATTGTAGCATTTTTGAGAAACATTTAATACAATCAGACTGTGGCAGTAATCATTATATCTCTTACTCACTCATATAAGCGGTCCTTTCTTTTTAAATTTCCTGTAAATCTTTGCTACCATTGAAAAACTATCTGTGTCCAATGGGAAAATTGTAAAACCGAAAAGAGAATCCTTAATGACTTTAGTCTCTTTGTATTTTTTACACCGCATAGAAGATAAAATCTGGATATCTGGGTAGCTAAAAGACCTTTTTTCTTCAGAACTGTTTCAAGTTTCAAATGCATGTTACATCTTTATATTTTATGCAGGTTTTTATTAACAAAAGAGTAAATTGGGCAAATAATTAGCCTGAAAGACAATGATAAAATTTTACAATAATGTGTTATAATTTTCCCTAAAAGCGGTTACAGACACTTTCAGGCTTCGGGAAAGGAGGAGATGGATAATATTTAAACGCGGTGGAGTGTTCTGGACATGTATCAGGTATAAATATCGAAAAAATTCAACATTTTCTTGAAACATCTGATGATTATATTCATTCGGGGCGTGGCTCAGTCTGGTAGAGCGTTCGGTTCGGGACCGATTTAATGGTTTTTGTAGGGGCTTGATTTTGTGTCTGTAATCCACATGTAATTGTTTTTTTTGATTTTTTTTATTTTCTGGTTTTTACGGTTTTTACTTTATTTATGTTATTTTTATATTTCTTGACTACAATTTGACTACAGTTCGTTTAGTGTCAACTACCCCTGACTGAAGGCAGGGGCTTTACTGCGTGGGTTGGTAAAATTAAGGAATAGCAAATTCCTAAAGCGTGCCGTGGACGGAATGACTTGGCTTAACAAAGGTGCTTTTGTTTTCTTATTAACCCTCTTGTTTCTTCTCTATCCGACAATCCTTCTTGCTGAACCCTCTGTTAATGTATCATTTACCCCAAAGAAGATAAAGCAGGGAGATATACTTTTAATAACAGTAAAAACAAAACCAGGAACAAATAAGATATCTGGGAGTATTTTTGATAGACCTATCCATTTCTATGCAGATTCAAATAGAGATCGGTATTCGGCATTAATTGGGATTGATATTGATACAGAACCTGAACGATATTCCCTCTCCATATCCATTGAAGATAAAAAAGGGAGAATGTTAAAAAAGGATTACAAGATTAAGGTAATATCGGCAAGATTCGGGACACAAAGATTGACCCTTCCAAAGGAGATGGTGGAACTGGATGAGGGGACTTTAAAAAGGGTAAGGTTTGAAGAGGAAAAGATCCGAAAGATATGGGATATCTTTACAGAAGACAATCTGTGGAATGGAAATTTCATTACACCTGTTAAAGGAGAGTATTCCAATAACTTCGGTTTAAGAAGGATAATAAATAATGAGCCAAGGAGTTCTCATAGTGGTTTGGATGTTACCGCACCTGAAGGTACATCTGTTTATGCACCGAATCATGGAAAGGTTGTCTTTGTTGATGACCTCTTTTTCAGCGGCAAGAGCCTCGTCATAGACCATGGTCTTGGACTCTTTACAATGTACTTTCATCTCTCAGAAATCTTTGTAACAGTGGGAGATA
>JACQQJ010000191.1 GCA_016207035.1 Nitrospinota bacterium
AAATCATCGTAAGATATGATAAAATTTAATTGTGAATAAACAATTGGAATTACTTGTAAATCTTCAAGGTATTGATCGGGAGATTAAGAGATTGGAGGATAGCTTAAAAAATATACCTTTAGAAATAGAACAGCTTTCTATTCCCTATAAACAGTTAACTGAAGAGATAGAGGGTATTAAAAAAGGAATAGAGCTGGATAATAAGGAGAGACGAGAGAAAGAGAGAGGGGTAGAGATTGAAAATGACCGTTTATCCAAGTTAAAAGAAAAACTCTCTCTCGTTAAGACAAATGAGGAATATTCTGCCGTTATTAAAGAGATGGATAGTGTAAAGGAAAAGATAAGGGGACTGGAGGATGAGGATTTAACATTCATGGAATTGGTTGAAGAAAAGCAGAAAAAACTAAAGGAAAATGAAAAGATTTTAGGAGAAGAGAAGAAAAGAGTCCAGGCAGCACAAGGAGAAGGCGAAGTGAAGATGGAGGGGCTTAAAAATTCCCTGCAAGATAAACTTATGCAAAGAAAATCTGTAAGTGAATTAATAGATAAAAGGATTTTTCAGGATTATGTAAAGGTAGCGAAGAACAGGGGAGGGATAGCTGTGGTAAGATTTGCAGAGGGGATATGTCAGGGTTGTTTTTTAGGGCTTTCTCCACAACTGTCAAGTGAAATCAGGAAAAATGAGGAGCTTATAAAATGCCCTCACTGCCAGCGGATGCTTTACTGGATGGGATAAATATATATAGCCACAGAGCTCACAGAGAACACAGAGAAAAAACCAATATTTTTTGACACAGATTTACACTGATTATTTATGATTTTTTCTATGCTAATCATAATTTATCTGTGTTTTTCCGTGTCTTTATTTTTTATCTTTCTCTGTGACCTCTGTGTTCTCTGTGGCTAATCAGGTTTTTGTTCTTTTGAAATCGGCGTAAATCCGTTTAAATCTGCGTAATCTGCGTTCTATTTCTTTGGTTGTGGCTTTGACACGCTGTGTTCTCTGCGGTTAATACATTATTTGGGTTTGAAAGAGTTTTTATATTGAAATATCCTGTTTCATAATATATATTATGGGAAAAATATTAGGCATTTAACTATGAATTTAAATAAAAGTTAAATAGTTATAAAAAGACTTAAAATGTAAATTAAAAGAAAACAATATCCAGGAGGGGATATGAAGGAATATAAAGTTGAAAATTTAAGAAATATAGGGATTGTTGCCCATGGGGGGGCAGGTAAGACCTCATTGTCAGAGGCATTACTTTTTAATTCAAAGGCAATTGACAGACTGGGGAAGGTGCTGGAGGGTTCTACTGTAATGGATTATGACCCTGATGAGATTGAAAGGAAGATATCCCTGAGTTCAGCTTTAGCCTTTTGTGAGTGGAAAAATCATAAGATAAATATCATTGACACACCTGGTTATCAAAACTTCATTGCAGATACACAGGGGTGCATGAGGGTAATGGATGGGGTTGTAGTCATTGTGAGTGCTATATCAGGCGTTAAACTTGAGACAGAAAATGTCTGGGGGTGGGCTGATGACTTTGGTATTCCGAGGATTGTTTTTGTAAATAAGATGGATCAGGAGAGGGCAAGTTATGTACGGGCCTTTGATGATATCAAGAAGATGTTCAAACAGAGACCGGTAAAGCTCAATCTCCCTATTGGAGAAGGGGAGTCTTTTAAAGGGATGGTTGACCTCTTGAGCATGAAGTCCCTTAAATTTTCTGATAATTTCAAAGGTGAATATACAATAGAGGATATACCAGATGACTTGAAGAAGAAGGCTGATGACCATAGGACTGAACTTATGGAGGCAGTAGCTGAAAGTGATGATAGGTTAGTAGAAAAATATCTCAATGAGGGTAGCCTTTCAGATGAGGATATGAGGATTGGTTTAAGAAAGGCTGCCTTAAAGGGAATTATTGTTCCTGTAATATGCGGGTCTGCATTAAAAAATATCTCTGTTCAGCCTCTACTCGATGCAATAGTGAGCTTTCTCCCGTCACCAAAAGATATACCTGTAGTTAAAGGTAAAAGACCAGGGTCGAATGAAGAGATTACACGGGAGGTATCTGAAACTGCCCCATTCTCAGCCCTGGTATTCAAGACCTTTGTTGACCCTTATGCAGGAAAATTGACTATCTTCAGGGTTTATTCTGGTATATTAAATTCTGATTCAACAGCCTTTAATTCAAACAGGGATACAAAGGAGAGGGTAGGTCATATATTTTTTATTATGGGTAAGAAGCAGACAGCAGTGGCAAGGGTAACTGCCGGCGATATAGCTGGTATGGCAAAATTAAAGAATACATTAACAGGTGATACCCTATGCAGTGAGAAAGAACCGATAATTTTTGACCCTATCAAATTTCCCACCCCTGTTATCTCTCTGGCTATTGAACCAAAGACAAAAACAGATGATGAGAAGGTGAGTCAGGCATTAGCCCGTCTGGCAGAAGAAGATCCTACATTAAAGATAAGCAGAGACCCCCAGACAAAGGATCTCTTGATAACAGGTATGGGACAGGTTCATCTTGAGGTGATAGTAGGAAAGCTCAAGAAGAAATTTGGAGTTGAAGTAGAGATGAAGACCCCAAGAGTTCCTTATAAGGAGACAATTAAAGGGACTGCCAAGGTGCAGGGTAAATATAAAAGGCAGTCTGGCGGTAGGGGACAATATGGGGACTGCTGGATTGAGATAGAGCCACTCCCAAGAGGGAAGGGTTTTGTTTTTTTGGATAAGATAGTCGGCGGGTCAATTCCGAGACAGTATATACCTGCTGTAGAAAAGGGGATAATTGAGGCTAAGGAGGAGGGGGTGGTTGCTGGTTATCCTGTTACCGATGTAAAGGTGACCCTCTACGATGGCTCATATCATGAGGTGGATTCTTCAGAGATGGCATTTAAGATTGCCGGCTCAATGGCATTTAAAAAGGGTTTACAGGAGAGCAAGCCTGTCCTGTTAGAACCTCTCATGAATATAGAGGTAAATGTCCCTGATGAAACTATAGGGGATGTAATTGGTGATCTTAATTCCAAAAGGGGTAAGGTTACGGGCGTTGTCCCTCAAAGCAGGAGTCAGGCTATCAGGGCAATGATTCCTATGGCAGAGGTCCTGAGATATGCAATGGATTTGAGGTCTATGACAGGGGGGAGAGGGGTATTTACCATGGAATTTTCTCGTTATGAAGAGGTGCCGGGTCATCTTGCAGAAAAGATTATTCATGAGGCAAAGTCGAGGAAGGAAGAGGAAAAGGAAAGTCATTGAGTTTGAGAAGTTTCAGGGTTAAACCTGAAATTTTTAATTGTGTAAAATGAAGGAATTTAATCTCCTCAAAGAAGAACATGGTATAAGGGCTAAACTCAGCGAACTAAATTTCCATCCTGAAAGGAGAATGGATAGAAAGATTATTTTTATTCCTCTCCTTCTCATAGCGGTAACTTTTCTTTTCTCCAGGATATATCCCCTTTTAGAATTTGGAATTTCCACGGGCGATAATCCCGAAGACACTGAGATTCCGCATGATAAACCGGCAGTCGTAAATCATGATATAATTTTGAAATCAGAGGTTCTTAGTCATAAATCTGAAACACCTCTCATTTCGAGAGGTTCAGAAAAAAGTGAAAGGGATCCTGAAAGGTCTCCTGACAGGATTCCTTTAGTGGTTTACCCTCAGAAAAAAGATGAGACTCCGCCTCTTCAGGTAGCTCAGGATCAGGTGAAGAAGGAAAGGCAGATGGCTCAGAATGAAAGTAAAGAGGGTAAGGTTATCCGGGGTGATGAGAAAAAATTTATTATACGGGTAGCTACCTGTGTTTACCGGGGGAGTGCAGATATTATTCAAAGGGATTTACAGAAAAAAGGCTTTGCATCTTATCTTAATATATCCCCAGGCTCCATTCGTAGTTATGCTGTTTCATTTCATGGACTTCATGGAGAGGTTGTGGAGAAGGTAATGGAAAGATTTAAAAAAAATGGTATACATTACAAGGTAAAAAAGGAAGAAAAGGGTGAATATACGGTGATTACAGATTCATATTACCTTCAAAGAGAGGCTGATAAAATTTTGGAGCTGGTAGCAGATATGGGAATAAAGGGGGATATTATAAAGGAAGGAAAAGTTACAACTTTATACAGGGTATATGTAGGGGATTATAATAATAGAAGTGAGGCATCTTCAATTGTAGATAAACTGAAAAGTTATGGGTTTTCAACCATACTAGAGGAAAGAGGGAAAATAAAAATACATGGTTAAGGACGATATAATTAACTTGGTGCATAAGAGGGTAGGGTTTGCTCGAAATGAAGCAGCACATGCTGTAGAGGTTTTATTCGATACGATAAAGCTGAGATTGATGTCTGGAGAGGATGTAAATATAGTAGGTTTTGGGAAATTCTGTTTGAGAAATAAAAAAGAGAGGATAGGGAGAAATCCCAAGACCGGCCAGGAGTTTACAATAAGTGCACGTCGGGTACTGACATTTAAGCCAAGCAAAAATCTGAAGGAGATGGTAAACCAAAAATGAGTATAGACATCTGCGAAAATCTGCGTCCTATTTAATTTTGTTCATTGTTCAATGCCTGAAAATATACCTGATAAGCTGTTCTTTAAGATAGGAGAAGTTGCAAGAATTACAGAGGTGGAGCCTCATGTCCTGAGATACTGGGAATCTGAATTTGGCTTAATAAGACCGAATAAGAGCAAGACAGGACAGAGGGTATACAAAAAGAAAGACATCGAAACAATACTTGAGATAAAAAGGCTTCTTTACGAAGAGAGGTTTTCAATTGAGGGGGCAAAGAAGAGACTTTTTAAAAAATACTATGTATTGAATAACAATGAAATGGTAATGGAGACAATTAAGGGGCTGAAAAGAGATTTATTGGAGATACTCTCTATAATGAATAAGACATAATTCCAAATGAGGGGAGGTGTTTAAATGGAAGTATCAGTTAAAATACCAGAAAAAATAACAGCATACATAAAGAAGCCCTATGATAGATTTATAAACGAGACCCTTGTGGTTGAATTATATGAAGACTCTCTCTTTTACAATCCTTGTATACAAAAATTGTAATCCCTGAATATGTTAAATCCGAAATCTTAAACAGGGATAATGCAGATATTCAGAAGGCTATCAACTCGTTTATAAATGTTGTCATAACATCAAATGACCAAACAGATAAAATCGCCAAAAAGCACGGTATCCATATTGGAGAGGCACATGTAAAAACGCTGGGAGAAGAATTGAAATCTTCACTATTTTTATCTAATGAGAAAAAGGTAAGAAAAACTGCGAAAGATGAAGGATTTAAGGTGGTTGGAACTATCGGTATAATTCTGAGATCTGTTAAGAAGGGAATAATTGAAAAGTCTGAGGCATATTCTATTCTGAAAAAAATGAAATCCCAGTATTTTAGAATCCATCCCGATATAATAGAAAAGGCACTTATAGTGCTTAAAGATATATAAAATTTTACAGGATGAAAGTTGCAGGAGGATAAAGCAGAAAAACAGCGTCTCGAATAAAAACTTATCTCCCGTATGAAAGTCTTTCGATTAAATAATCAGGGAGTCCCTCTCTCCTCATCTTCTCCTGCGTTGCAGAAATATCATAGGGAACTCTTTTAAACTCAATGGTCATTTTTGTGCTGTCATAAATGACAAATGATGCATCCGGGTTTCCGTCTCTCGGCTGTCCTACACTTCCATCATTAATAATATAATTTGAATTATCATTAAGCTGTATAATGTTATCTTTTGAGATATTTATTCTGCCGTCAGCATCTTTCTCAAATACTCCTGGGAGGTGTGAGTGACCGATAAAACAGAGGGGTGTATTGAAATATTCAAAATTCTCCATTGCATCAAATATATTCAGGATATAGTGCCACATCAATGGCTCTTTCGGTGAAGAGTGGGCAAGGGTTATATTATCTATGACCATACTTGCTGTAAGTTTTTTAAGAAAATCTTTATTCCCTGATGTTAGTGTATCTATTGTCCATAATATTGCCTCCTTCGCATGGGGATTAAAATAGCTTATGTCAGTCATATCTACTGCAGCAAAATCATGATTTCCCCCCAATATCACATCGGCAGATGATTGGAGTATTTCTATTGATTCATTAGGGCTGGCACCATAACCTACAATATCTCCTATGAAAATCCTTGTATCTATATCCAATTTCTCAATCTCCCTGAGGATTGATTGGAATGCCTCTAAATTGCTATGGACATCTGAAAATAATGCGTATCTCAGTTTATTAAGCTCTGAACCTTTTGAAAGGTATAACAGAAATGGTTCAGCCCTCCAGAACTATATGATATCTTTCCTTAAAGTTTTCTACAGAATTTCTTATCACCTTATTTAAAATTAAAAATCTCCGTCTATCCTCTTCTGCTACTTTTACAAAATAATCACTTGCTGATAATGGGATGTTACTGAAACCCCTTAATATCCCTTCCATCATGTCTACTGCTATTCGTTTATATTCAGGGTCAGATATACCCTTTATACATACAGAGATCCCAAAGTATTTTATCTTCATCTTGCAAATAGCATCTACAACATTAGAAAATATATAAGAGAGCTTTGGTGATGTGAGATTGGTTGATTTTCCAAATCCTATGAGGAGAATCTTTTCTGATGGCAATTTGTTTAAACTTGATAGGAGTACTGCCTCCTTGAAATTTCCAAATACCTTTTTCTTTTTTATGAGATTTGAAATCTGCCCATTAAGAATCCAGTCAATATACCCCGCATCACCCTTGAGAGGTATCATATCTTTAAAAAGTGAAACAACAATAAGCTCTGCCTCAGTCTTAAGAAATTCCTGTGAAAGGGTCTTAATTTTTAACATCCTTGTTTTTATCGCATTTAAGTTCCCTCTTTATCCTGTCCAGAACCCCATTGACGAACTGACCGGAGTCTTCACTTCCGTATTTCTTTGCGATCTCTATAGCCTCATTTATAGTTACATTTGGTGGTATGTCATTTTCGTATAACATTTCATATACGGCACATCTCATGATATTTTTATCCACGACACTTATCCTGTTGAGAGACCAATTTTCACAAAACCTTTCTATAATTGAATCAATTTCTTTGATATGTTTATAGGTCCCTGTAGATAATTGTGTGGCAAAAGATTGAATATCGGATGGGGCAGGGTTGCTTTTCCAGAAATCCTCCATCTGAGACTTTAGATTAAATTTTTGGGTGCTCCTCCTTTGAATATCCAATTGATAAAGTATTCTCAAGCATAGTTCTCTTGCCCTTCTTCGCTTCTTCATTTTTCAAAAAACGGAAATATAAAACTTCCAAACTCCTAAACTCCCAAACTTTTATAAAGATTTACCATTTCAATAGCATTAATTGCAGAATCCCATCCCCTGTTGCCTGATTTGGTGCCGGATCTTTCAATACCTTGCTCTATATTTTCAACAGTAATTACACCGTAAATCACTGGTACTCTCGTCTCAAGAGAGATGGCAGCAATACCCTTTGCCACCTCAGAAGATATGTATTGGTAGTGTGGGGTATCTCCCCTTATTATTACACCAAGGCAAATCAGTGCATCATATTTTTTTGATAATGCAAGAATTTTTGCGGCATAAGGAATTTCAAATGAACCAGGAACCTTTATGATCTTAATATCGCTATCTCTGACACCATGCCTAATAAGGGAATCCATTGCACCATCTACGAGATGTCGTGTAATAAAATCATTAAATCTGCTCACAACTATACCGAATTTTAAACTACTCCCGTCTAATTTACCCTGAATTATTTCTGGCATAGAACCTCCCGTAAAAAAAACAGTTTAAACCGTTTAAACAGCTTTTACAGATTTATGAGGTGACCCAACTTTTTCCTTTTTGTTTGTAAATATTTTACATTATCCTTTTTAGGATAAATTTCTATGGGAACCCGCTCTACTATATGAAGTCCGTATCCCTCTAATCCTATAATCTTTCTTGGATTGTTTGTCATGAGTTTTAAATTTTTTACGCCGAGATTTACGAGTATTTGGGCACCTATACCATAGTCTCTCAAATCAGGTTTAAAGCCTAATTCTTCATTTGCCTGAACTGTGTCTCTTCCCTTATCCTGAAGGGCATAAGCCTTTAACTTATTAATGAGGCCTATCCCCCTTCCCTCCTGGTAGAGATACAACAGGATACCCGTTCCTGCCTCTGTTATCATGTCGAGAGATTTGTGCAGTTGTTCACCGCAATCGCACCTGTGGGAGCCGAATACATCGCCGGTAAGACACTGAGAATGAACCCTTACAAGTATATCCTTAGCCCTGGTGATCTCCCCTTTTACAAAGGCGAGATGTATAAAATCATTTATTATATTTTCAAAGGCAATTACCTTGAATTCGCCATAATCTGTCGGGAGTCTGGTCTCAGCAGCCCTTCTTACAAAAGACTCTCTCTTCATTCTATATTCAATGAGGTCCTTTATAGTTACAATTTTCAATCCAAATTCATGTGAAAATTCCATGAGTCGGGGTACCCTCGCCATTGTTCCATCATCATTCATAATTTCACATATTACCCCTGCCGGGTATAACCCTGCAAGCCGTGCAATGTCTACAGATCCCTCAGTCTGACCACTCCTGATTAAAACCCCACCCTCCCTTGCCCTCAGGGGGAAGATATGCCCTGGTTTAACCAGGTCTTCTGGTTTTGTTCCAGGGTCAATGGCTGTAAGGATGGTAGTAGCTCTGTCGTGTGCAGATATACCCGTCGTCACACCATGCCTTGCCTCTATTGAGACGGTAAATGCCGTTCCAAATCGGGATTCATTATTGTCAACCATCATAGGAAGTTTGAGTTCAGCAACCCGTTCAGGTGTTAGAGAGAGGCATATGAGACCCCTTCCATACCGTGTCATAAAATTTATTGACTCAGGTGTGGCCTTTTCAGCTGCAATCGTTAAATCACCCTCATTCTCCCTGTCCTCATCGTCCACGAGGATGATTATCCTGCCATTTTTTATATCCTCGATTGCCTCATCAATTGTGTTAAAGTGTATATCCATAGGTTTTTAAAAATTCAGTATCCAGTGATTGATGTTTGGTGTTGTTTGTTAAAGTAACAACCCTTTCCACATATTTTCCAATTATATCACATTCCAAATTAACCCTGTCCCCAATCTTTTTTCCCCCTAAGGTTGTTATCTCTAAGGTATGGGGTATAAGGGCAATAGAAATAGCAGAGATACCCTGGTGCAGGGAATCCACATCCGCTATAGTCAGGCTTACACCGTCCACTGCTACAGAGCCTTTGTAAACCATATACCTGATTAAATCTGATGGTACATCAATATTTAAATAATTCCCATCAATGCCCCTTTTAAATCTCTTTATTTCACCTACTCCATCAATGTGACCTGAAACAAGATGTCCACCCAGACGGCTACCAATTTTTAAAGCCCTTTCAAGATTAACCCTCCTCCCAACCTTATACAATTCAATAGTTGTTTTGCTCATTGTCTCCGCTGATACATCAGATTCGAACAGGACCCATTCACTTGATGAATGCCCTGAATCATACTTTACAACCGACAGACATACCCCGTCAATAGCGATGCTATCACCAATAAGTATATCATCCATTTTTCTGCCGGCACCTATGGTAAGTCTCAAATTGGAAGCTTTTCTATGGATCTCTTTAACTACTCCAATCTCTTCAATAATTCCAGTAAACATAAGGTTAGTATTCTAACACCTAACTTATTTCAGATACCCTTCAATAGCAATATCACTGTCAACTCTATCTATTATTACATCACCTATATTAAAAGAGTCAGTTAATCTTTCAATCCCTCTCCCCCCTATGGCAGGTATACCTTCTTTCCCACCTATTATTCTCGGGGCAATGAAGAATATTACTTTATCCACGATATCAGATTCCAGTGCTGAATAGTTGAGTTCCGAGCCGCCCTCTATCATCAGGCTGGTAATCTCCATCTTACCCAGTTCTTTCATTAAATTTAAGAGATTGACCCTTCCGTTATTATCTTCCATGAGCAGCACATCAATCCCCTTCTCTTTTAGAGTATCTATCTTTTTACTATCTGACCCATTTGTAGTGGCGATTATAACCTTTGGCTTTGAGTGCCTGCGAAGCTGGGTCATAGGTTTGAGGACATTGGCATCTAAAGGTATTCTTAAATTGCTATCAACAATTATTCGGATAGGATTCTTTATATTCTTTTCTCTAAAAGAGACAGTAAGGTTTGGATTGTCCTTGAGTACAGTTCCTATCCCTACCATTACTGCATCTACCTCATTTCTTAAACGATGAACCCTTTCTCTTGAAAGTTTAGAAGTTATCCATTTTGACTCCCTTGTAGAGGTTGCAATCTTACCATCGAGGCTCATGGCTACTTTTAAGAGAACAAAGGGGGTCTTGGTAGTAATATACTTTACATAAACCTCATTGAGTTTCTTACACTCCTTCTCTAAAAGACCAACAGATACCTGGATCCCGGCTTCCTTGAGCTCTCTTATCCCTTTACCCGATACAACTGGATTTGGATCAATCATCCCGACAATTACCTTCTTCAATCCGTTTTTTATCAGGGCTTTTGTGCATGGCGGTGTCCTTCCCTGATGACAGCACGGTTCAAGATTTATATACATTATTCCATCTTTAGCATTTTTACCTGCATCGCTCAGTGCATTGATCTCTGCATGAGGTGTACCAGCCTTTTTATGGTATCCCTCTCCGATAACCTTTCCCCCCTTTAAAATTACAGCCCCAACCATTGGATTGGGACTGGTCCTCCCCTTTGACATAAGGGCTAAATCAATAGCCCTTCTCATATACTTCTCTTTCAAGTTAAAACCTCTATAAAAACAGTTTAAGCTGTTTAATCGGTTTAAACAGATTAAATAGTTTAGACTGCAGTAATAGATATCCCATAGTCTTCTGCTATCTTTACAACTTTATCTTTATTTATGACGATAGTTTTTTCTGCCTCAAGTGCAAGGGCAGATCCCTTCCCTTCTCTGATAGTTTCAATTGTCGTTATACCGATTGTTGGTATATCAAATCTGGGGTCCTGATTTGGTTTTGCTACTTTTACAATTACCGCACCACTTCTGCAAAGGCTACAACCCCGCCGTATAGCCTCATCTGTCCCTTCAATTGCCTCTACTGATAATATAGCCTGATCCTTCACAACAACAGTTTGTCCGACATCGAGCGCCGCAATCTCTTTTGCAACCCTGAACCCAAATTCTATATCCCTCTTTTCCCTCTCGTCAGGGGTATTTTTTGTTAATACCCCTTTTGATGGAAATAGGCTTTTTAAAAACAGCCTCTGATCTACTACCCTCATCCCCTCTCTTTCTAATTCATGTATAACTCCAATCATTATTGTATCATCATTTCTATTCTTAAGCCGACTCAAAATCTTTATTGCTGTTAAATCAAATTTCAGATTTTTAAATAAAAGCCCCTTTTCAATCTTTCCCACCATCAATACATCTTGTATGCCCTCTTTCTTCAGACTCTTGAGTATCTTTCCCGCCTCTCCAATACTGTATTGATATACCATTTCTGAAAATGGTCTCAAGGATTCTGCAGATTCTTGTGTAAAAGCTATTGAAATTATAGTAACCCCTTTTGAATTCGCTTCACTGGCGAGTATGACAGGAAGATTCCCATTCCCTGCAATTAAACCTAAGCGTTTAAAACCTATTTCCATATAGAAAACCCCGTATGAAAAAGGACGCAGATTTTCGTAAAATATTTATTGTCCTTTCCTAAACCTCTTCACTACTTCAAGGGCGATCTGGAGTGAGTATATCTCCTCATCTACTGAGACCTTTCTCATTGCCCCATTCATGGTGCAATCAATAAAGTGCCTGAGTTCAAGTTTTAAGGGGTTCTCCCTGTGGACGAATATCCTCTCAGTAAAAGACTCCTGCTTATAACGGAGTTCCTGTCGGGTGATTAAATGTTCAGAGGATGCCTGTCTATGAATATGTATGTCTTGATTAGTGTAATCGAGGAATATGTATTTATCTTTCTGTGTTATTGCAAGTGTCCTTATCTTATGCTGGGTTGCCCTGCTCGCAGTTATATTTGCAATGCAGCCATTTTCAAATTCCATCTGGACATTGCAGAGGTCATCCCTGTCAGAAAATACAGATCTCCCGACTACATTGATACCTGTTACCTTTGAATTCACAAGGTTCAGTATAATGTCTATATCATGTATCATCAGGTCCATGATTACACCGTCATCCTGAACCCTTGAATCATATGGACCTAACCTCCTGCACTCTATGAAGATCGGGTCATCAACTATCTTTTTTAATTCTTGAACTGCACCATTGAATCTCTCAACATGACCGACATGGAGTGCAAGATTTTTTTCCTCAGCTATATCGAATAACTCCTTTGCCTCATGAATATTTTTTGCTATTGGCTTTTCTATCAGGACATTAATCCCTGCCTGAAGAAAATCCCTTGTTATTTTATAGTGGAGGGCTGTAGGAACAGCAATACTTACCACATCTACTTTACCAAATAAATCTGTATAATCCTTATACCATTTGGTATTGTACTTTTCTGCAATCTCTCCCCCCCTCAATTCATTAATATCTGCCATCCCCATAAGTCTGACATTTGATATTTCTGAGTAAACCCCTACATGGTATCGTCCCATGTGTCCAACGCCAACAACAGCAGCCCTTACCTTTTTCACTTTATAACCCCCCTTTGAGATCTCTCAATGAATTCTACGAGGTATTTTACCTCCTCTCCCCAGGTAACCTCTTTTTTTATGTTTTCTATTGCCTGAGAAGTATTCAGGTCAGATTGATAGAGTAATTTAAATACCCTTTTTAAATTATCCCTTATATCCGGAGGGATTTGATTTCTCCTTAAGCCAACAACATTTAATCCCCTGGGCTCTGCAGGATTCCCTTCTACTAAAAAATATGGCGGCACATCTTTAACAACCCTCGACATGCCACCAATCATTGATAACCTTCCAATTCTTACGAACTGATGAATACCGGCTGCTCCGCCTATTACAGCTTTATCTTCAACAATTACATGACCTGAAAGACCTGTATAGCTCGTGATAATAGTTTCATTTCCAATCTTGCAGTCATGGGCAATATGGGCATACGCCATTATATAATTCCCATCTCCGACGACCGTAGCATTATTTTCCATCATTGAACGGTGAATAGTTACAAATTCCCTGATGATATTATTACTACCGATCTTTATAAAAGACGGGCAATCCTTATATTTCAAAGCCTGCGGAGAGCCGCCTGAAATTACACCCTGTGAAATCTTGCAGTCGGACGCTATCTCAATCCAGTTCAGATAGACATGAGAACCAATCTCCGTATTGTCACCAATTATAACATGCTCTCCAATTACAGTAAATGGTCCTATCTTTACCCCTTTTCCTATTTTTGCTTTCTCATGAATAATTGCTGTCTCATGAATGTTCATTGTAATTGAATTTTACATAATTGCGACTAAAAATCAATAATAAATGAACAGGTTTTAGAATGAAAAATGCATACCTCACTCACCCTTTCGATTATATAAAAGTTTTTTAGAATAAGCCTGAATCATATACCAATTGTTACGATTTAAAACATAGGGTTGAAAATTTATCGTAAATGCCATACTATATATTTTATGTGTTAAGAGTTTTGAGTAAACCCCGTTAGAAAGGATTTTATGAAGGATATTATTAAACAACTTTTAATAAATATCGGAGAGGACCCTGAAAGGGCTGGACTTCGTAAGACCCCTGAAAGGGTTGAACGTGCCTTTAGATTTCTCACTGAGGGATACAAAAAGGATATTGGGAAGATTGTAGAGAGTGCTACTTTTGAGGAGAGATGCGATGAGATGGTCGTATTAAAAGATATTGATATCTTCAGCCTCTGTGAACACCATCTCCTTCCATTTTATGGAAAGTGCCATATTGCCTATATCCCCGATGGGAAAATACTTGGCTTAAGTAAAATACCCCGTATAGTAGAGGTCTTCAGCAGGAGGCTGCAGATTCAGGAGAGATTGACAAATCAGATTGCTGAACACATGAGGGATGCCCTGAAACCAAAGGGGGTAGCAGTGGTTATAGAGGCGCTCCATCTGTGCATGTGCATGCGGGGTGTAGAAAAGCAGAATGCCTTAACTATAACAAGTTCAATGCTCGGGGTCTTTAAAAGCGATTCACGAACCCGTATGGAGTTCATGGGCTTCATAAAGGGAAAGGTTTGAACCACGAAGGGCACAAAGGATACGAAACGAAGAATGACTGTAGCAACAGGTCTTAAGACCTGTTTGAACTATAATTAAAAATTATTTCTTCGTGGTCTTCGTGTGCTTCGTGGTATCTTGTAATTCATTACATTAAGTTATTTATTGCCATTATTTTAAAATGATACCTTTTCTGGATTTTTATACGGTGCTTTGTTCATAGCCTACATGAGCCTCTCATGCAGATTCATGGCAGATTTTTCGCTCACATGTAAGACATTTGCCAGTTCTTTCACCGATGCCTCCCTTATTCTCTTAAGGCTGCCAAAGTGTTTCAGGAGTATCCTTTTTCTCTTAGCGCCTATAGAAGGGATTTCATCTAGTTCAGAGGTTATTCCATCCTTCTCTCTGAATTTCCTGTGATAGGTAATAGCAAAGCGGTGTGCCTCATCCCGTATCTTTTGAATAAGGTGTCTCCCCGGTGAATTCGATGGAAGTATCAGGGTGCTATAGTTCGGAGTGATTTTGGATTTTGGCAGGACTATGGTGTCAGTCTCTGGATTCTTTCTGTCCTCCCCTTTTGCAATCCCTATCGTATCAACTTCGGTTATGGAAAGTTCAGACAATACATTGAGAAGGGAATTCAATTGCCCTTTCCCTCCATCAACAATTATTAAATCAGGCAAAACACTGGTGACTGGTGCGACCCATCCACTGGATGGGTGCCCCGGACTGGTGACTGTCTTTATACTATATCTCCTCATCAGTATCTCTCTCATCATCCCATAATCATCTATACCGTTTACTGTCTTTATTCTGAATCTCTTATATTCACCCTTTGCAGGTTCTCCATCAATAAATACAACCATAGAGCCTACTGCATATGCCCCCATGATATTTGATATATCAAATGCCTCAATTCTTTCTGGTAACTTAGTTAAACTGAGTCTGTTCTTCAGGTCTTCCAATGCCAACTTTTTTAAAACTGCTGAATTGAGGGATGCTTTAAGATAGATTGCTGCATTCTCCTTTGCCATATGTAAAAGCTCCCTTTTCCTCCCTCTTTCTGGGACAATTATATCTACTCTCCCTCCCCTCTTTTCAGACAGCCATTCCTTTGTAATCTCCCTCTCCTCTATCCTTCTCTCTACTATGATTCCCTCTGGTATAAATATATCCCTGTTGTAAAACTGCCGGACAAAGGATGAAAGAATTTCGGCATCAGGTATACTATCTACATTATTGAATAAAATATTTTTATTACCGATAACCTTCCCGCCACGAATGAACAGGATATGGATATTTGACCTCCCATCATCTCTGTACATACCGATAACATCCTGATCTTCAAGGGCAGTGGATATGATATTCTGTTTCTCGATGACCATCTCTACAGCTGAAATCTGGTCACGTATCCTCGCTGCCTCTTCATATCGTAATTCCACTGATGCCTCCTCCATTTTCCTCTTGAGATTATTTAAGAGTTCGCTATCCCTTCCCTTTAAAAAAAGTATGACATCTTTAACTACCCCTTCATAGTCTTCTTTTTTTACATTACCAGCACAAGGTGCCAGACATCTCCCCATCTGATAGTTAAGACAGGGGCGTCTATTTGGTTTACCATTTAGAGGGTCTCTGCTCTGACGGATTCGGAATATCCTGTATATGAGTTTGAGAGTTTTGCGGAGTGATTTTGCAGATGTATATGGTCCAAAATATATACCCTGATCCTTCTTTACCCTCCTCACAATGGAAAGATAGGGGAAGATATCATCTGCTGATAGCTTCAGGTATGGGTAATGTTTATCATCTCTTAAGATTATATTAAATTTGGGTTTATGCCTCTTTACTAAATTACTCTCTAATATCAGTGCCTCTACCTCATTTTCTGTTACAACATAACCCACATCAGAAACCATTGAGACCATGTTTCTTATTCTCTGAGACAGAGATGCAGATTCCCTGAAGTATGACCTTACCCGTATCCTTAAATTATTTGCCTTCCCGATGTATAGGATAACTTCCCTATCATCCTTCATGATATAAACCCCTGGTTTTGCAGGAATCCTTTCTAAAGTTTCTCTTAAATCCATGAAAATTTCCCTTTCTCAGTCACCTAACATTACAGTTACATTATATAATTGACATCAATAATATTTTAGCATATTCTTTGTGCAAAGAGACCGGAGGCTGCTATGAAAGAACCATTAAGATACTTAAGTAATGCAAAGGAAATTCTCAGTAAATCTAAAATCGAAGACAATATATATGTTGATGATAAATATGTGAAAACAGCTTGCGGAGTAGCATATTTAGGTGTTTTAAAAGCCATTGAAGAACATTTGCTGAAGAAGGGATTAACGAAAAAGGAGTTACCAAAATCTGTAGATGCTTATAGAGAGGCAATAAATAGATACTTATCAATTCGTAATGGAAAGCTGATGAGACAATTTGATAACCTCTATGATGTCTTACATATAGCAGGTTATTACAGAGGGCTTTTGCACAGTACAATAATAGTAAAAGCAGCCCTTAAAGAAGCAGAAGGATTTATTAAAAAAATAAGTTGATGTTTGATGATTGTATAGTGTTTGTAATTTAGAATTTGGTTATTGGTATTTGTAAACAAGGGGGTCACTTAAGCCTGCCTCATTGAATCCCTTTAGTCTCAACTGACAGCTATCACAGAGTCCACAGGGATTTCCATCTTCGTCAGGATTATAACAAGAGGATGTCAGATGATAGTCAACCCCGAGTTCCATGCCTTTTTTTATTATATCACCTTTTGTAAGATGAATCAGGGGGATATGAATCCTCATATGACTCCTTCCCTCTACCCCTGCCTTTGTAGCTAAATTTGCCATCTTCTCAAATTCCTTTATATATTCAGGTCTGCAGTCGGGATAACCACTGTAATCTATAGCGTTAACCCCGATAAAAATATCCTCTACTCCCAGCACCTCTGCCCATGCAAGCGCAAGGGAGAGGAAGATGGTATTCCTTGCCGGGACATAGGTAATTGGAATTGCAGATTGTGGATTTTGGATTTCGGATTTCGGAACCTCTATATCAGAAGTAAGGGCAGAACCTCCGATTTTTCTTAAATCTATATCAATAATGAGGTGTTCTTTTGCGTTAAAAAAAATTGCAACCTCAGAGGCCTTTTTCAATTCATACGAGTGCCTCTGACCATAATTGAAACTGAGGGAATAAATTTCAAATCCCTCAGACCTCGCAATTGCCATCGTGGTTGTAGAATCTATTCCACCGCTTGAAAGAACTATTGCCTTTTTAACCATCATTTACCAACTATTGAATAAGTGCCAACAGGGTTAATTTTATGTTTTCTTTAAATTATTATCTGACACTACTGATTTAAGAGGAAGAATATGAAGACCTTTTTATATATCCAGAATTACTGTAGCTTTCCACCCGCTCTCTATCTTTTTTATCTCGAATTGATGCAAAGTGACCGCCTTCACATCCACAATCAGGTCATGTTTTGACATGTTTAACTTTTCCCCATAGACCTCAGCAATTAATCCCAGTGGGGTATCCTTTTCATTGATTTTTACATCATACTCAGTGAAAAGGAGCTGCTCTGCATCCTTATAGAAAATAATCTCTTGCAGAAAATTAAAAAGGAGTAGATCCATCTCCTCAGCCTCAACCTTTATTTCTCTTCTCTCTCTCTTTTCAATCTGCTGGAGATCCCTGATCATGACATTTGTTGTGGCTAAAGCCGATGCAATGAATAACTCTTCCAGAGTCTCACCGCTTGCCTCAAAGGCAATATCTGCTGTTGCCACATCCTCTAAAAATCTGTAAGGCATATCAAACCTCACAACTTTTCAATTGAACGAGAATCTCATTCTTAACCTTCAAAACATTGCTACCGATAAAGACAAGTTGAGTATTCTCCGCCTTGAATTCCTCCATATCCCAGCGCCCTGCCACATAATTGAACAGATAGCTGTCATCAATAAACCTGACAAAGCCTTTTGCCCTGTATACCTCCACGGGTAAATTACAGGCTATATCTTCAAATCCTTCCCTCCTTAAGACCTTATCAGAAGAAAAGGAAAAAGATTCTATCTCCAGATGTGAATGTTCTCTATGGGGCAGATGTTTCTCAATCTCATATCCGAACAGGAGTTCCGTGTTCATACGGCAGTAACTGGCCTTAAAGAAAGTTGCTGTAGCATTTAACTCCCTGATTTTTCCCTCTACATGCTCTAATTGTTGGACATCAACCAGATCAATTTTATTGATCAGGATAATATCAGCCACTTCCAGTTGAATCCTCCCGATGTATCCTATCTCTGGATACCTTGAGATTGCATCTGCATCGGCAATGGCTACCACGGCATCCAGTTGGACTTGAGGCAAACTATCCCGAATATTAACTATCAGGGCATCAGGCTCAGCCACTCCTGTTGTCTCCACAACAATCGCCTCTGGCTTGACTACCTTGAGGATTTCTTCCACCGCTGCCTCGAATTCTCCTGCCAGAGAACAGCAAACACAACCACCTGCCAATTCAGCTATCTTCACATTCTTTCCTTCGATTATCTTACTGTCTATGGCTATTTCTCCAAACTCATTCATGAGAATTGCCAGTTTTCTCTCCGTCCCTTGAAGGATTGTCTTCAGGAGGGTGGTTTTACCGCTTCCTAAATAGCCTGTTATAAGGGTGACAGGAGTTCTCTGAGCCATACCTTTCCCCTCTTGAATTGTCATAGTTTGGTTTTTCCAAAATCTTTTTACCTACCCTTTAACATTGCCTATGGGGATTAATTTGACCACCCGTTTCGATAGACCAGCTTTGTCTGTAGCGGTGATCACTGCATCAATGTCTTTATAGGCAGGGCCTGCTTCCTCTGCTAATCCTGAAAAAGATGTGGTGCGAACATAGATTCCCCGATCTTCCATGTCCCTCAGGAGCCTTCTCCCCTCAAACACCCTCCTCGCCTTCGTTCTGCTCATGGTCCTTCCACTACCATGGGCAGTGGAAAAGAAGGTCTGAATGCCGGATTTAACACCAACCAACAGATATGACCCTGTTTCCATACTTCCACCAATAATAACCGGCTGCCCCACATCCCTGTAAATTTCTGGTAATCCCTCCATTTTTGGACCGAATGCCCGAGTAGCCCCCTTTCTGTGCACGATCAGCTCCTTTACCTCACCACCGATTTCATATTTTTCCAGTTTAGCAGTATTATGTGCCACATCATAGACCATATGCATTCCCAGTTTTTTAGCATCCTTATGAAAGACATTTTCAAAAACCTCCCTGATTCTATGCAAAATAACCTGTCTATTGGCAAAGGACATATTTATACCACCTTTCATGGCAGCAAAGTAATCCTGGCCTTCTGGGGAATTGAAGGGGGCACAAGCCAATTCCCTGTCCAATATCTTAATTCCATACTTTTTATCCATTACCTTGAGAAATACCTGCAGGTAATCAGTAGCAACCTGGTGGCCAAAGCCACGGCTCCCGCAGTGGAACATTATGACCACCTGATCGGGAATAGTGATACCAAAGACATGAGCAAGTTCCTTATCAAATATGAACTCCGGTTTAGCTACCTGAATTTCTAAATAATGATTCCCTGAGCCTAAAGTTCCTATCTGATTATACCCTCTATCCACTGCCTTTTCACTGACCTTAGAAGGGTCAGCCCCCCCAATACATCCATTTTCTTCTATCCTTTCCAGATCTTCCTCCCAACCGTAACCCTCCTTTACACACCACCGTGCCCCCTGAGCAATCACCTCACGGAATTGTTGTTTAGATATCTTCAAAAAACCCGTACTTCCCACCCCTGCTGGCACTCTTTGGAACAGGGCATTTACGAGTTCCTTAATATGGGGTTTAACTTCAGCGTAGGTCAGATTTGTCAATACTAAACGCATACCGCAATTTATATCAAATCCTATACCTCCCGGTGAGATAACACCGGTTTTGGCATCCATGGCTGCCACTCCACCTATGGGGAATCCGTACCCTTGATGGCCATCAGGCATACAATAGGCATAATTGATGATTCCTGGGAGTGTAGCCACATTTGTGATTTGGGTAAGAACCTCCTGATCCATCTCTTTCATAAGTTCTTCTGTAGCATAAATTCTTGCCGGTACCCGCATCCCTTCCTTAAAACTGGCTGGAATCTCCCATATAGTATCAGAAATTTTTTTAATCCCTTCTAATATTGGCATTCTCCAATTCACCTCCTCCTGAATACATTAGCTCGCACTATTGACACATGGCATAAAATACCTCTGTCATATCCTCAATTTTATCATTTAAAATATTAAGATAGTGTAAATTTGTGCTATTATTTTAAAAAATTTATTTAAATGTGGCGTCTTTTCAAATATATGTATATCCAAAGGGGAGATTGTAACATTAACCATTATTTTTTAAAATTGTGCCTCATGCATAATTTGAATTTAGATGGATTATCTTAAGAAATTTCACAATGAGGACTGGCATACACCGAAAGGGAGGGTGATACGAGAGGTTATCTTTGGGATGAATGATGGGATCGTTACTATTGTATGTTTCGTTGCAGGGATAACGGTTTCTATTGAAGATATTCGGGTAATTCTCCTTTCTGGATTGGCTGAGATTGTGGCAGGTGCGATCTCAATGTTTTTTGGTGCCTATCTCTCTATAAAATCTCAGAGGGAGTTTTTTGATAATGAGATTAAAAGGGAAAAGAGGGAGATTGATGAGATGCCTGAAAAAGAAACTGAAGAGATTAGGGAGATATACACAAATCTTGGATTTAAAGATAATGAAGTGGATATGATCGTTAAGAGGGTCACTTCAGATAAAAAATTGTGGGTGCGATTTATGTTGAGGGAGGAGTTAGGGATACTGGAGGAGAACTTTGACGATCCCGTAAAAGTAGGTGCAATTATGGGTTCTTCTTTTATGATTGGTTCATTGCCTCCTCTTATTCCATACCTGCTTATGGATAATCCTGTTACAGCCTTAAAGCTTGCTATACTGGTATCTATTGTAATTTTGTTTGGCATTGGCGCAGGAAAAACAGCTATAACAAAGGGGAACTGGATCAAAAGTGGTATTGAGGTATCAATCATAGGAACTGCTGCATCAGGTATTGGGTACGGAATAGGAAAGATAGTTTCGCTGGTAGTATAAAACCGTAAAAATTACTTGAAATCTAATCCTAACGCCTCTACTATTTTTAAAATTTTCCATTAAAATCTATAAGCGCCCGATAAATCCGATATCCAACATGAATATAGGGCGGATTATGTTCATCCTAAAAATTCTGACAATTATTCCAAAAAATGTTGCTATAATTGACATTGTTTGCTGATATTTTACTGTAGCTAACGAGTCTATAGAAAAAGCCCGATTTTAGTTATTGTTCGACTTGTAGGTATTTGATTTTATTGACAGAGAATTTACTAAAAATGACTTTTCCTGCAGGCTCAATAGGTGATAATAGTTGTCCATTAAACAATAGGCATGACATGGCATATTGAATCTTTTATTCACGCCCTGAAGTTTGTTAAGAAAAACTTCTCTATCCTCATCATCATTAAAGACCTGACACCAAACCTCTCCTTTAAGATTCGTCAGGACCTACGCATTACTTTTTTCGCTGATCATGCGGGACGACGCAAGAGCATGTGGCGGTAGTCGCATTACCTGCTTTATCCGTTGTGGTGGCAACCAGCGTATATATACGACCGGTTCCTCCCCCGGAACGTTCGCTTCGCAGTTGAACATTGCCGCCCGTAATCACGATGTCAGGAGCGGTGTCGCCATCGCCGGTCCCGTTCTCCGGCTCGTTACTCTGCCCGACGACCGAGAAGGACACCGCACCGGATAAACCGTCGTTTGAGGTCACAGTCGCAACACTAACCAGATTGTGATTCGGCGGCCACAGCGTACAGGCTCCAACAGCAGGCAGCCCTGTGAGACTCGGCGGGGTTTTGTCTATGTTGATGTTGCCGACAGTGGCTGCAGCCGTGTTGCCAGCCAGGTCTGCCGCTGTGCCAGTTACCGACTGGCCAGCCCCCTCACCACTCAATGTAGTCGGGGAACTGCACGAATCAAGTCCAGATACCCCATCGGAGCAACTGAAACTCACTGTAACATCTGTGTTGTTCCAGCCGCTGCCGTTTGGCCCAGGACTCCGGGAACCAATAATTGTCGGCGGGGTCTTGTCTATCTTAAGTCCCGCAGATTTCGCCGTTTCCATATTGCCGGCGTTATCCTGGGAACGGAAATGCACGGTGGTCATACCCTCGGAGCTTATGACGAACGGCCCGGCGTAGTTGCTCCAGTTTGTGCCTCCGTCTATGCTGTACTCCGTGAACGCCACTCCTGAGCCACCTGTTTCGTCAGTTGCCGACAAGGCGACTGTTACATTTGATACAAACCAGCCATTGTTACCCATCGCCCCGCTTAGGCCGATACTCGTCTCCGGTGGTGTCGTGTCCTGCTGACCTACAGTTACCTTGTGAGTCTGGATAGTACTCTGGTTGCTGATGTCCATTGCGACTATCTCAATAAAGTTGTCGCCGTCAGGCAGTGTAAGCGGAACACTGAAGGAGACCTCATTCGGGTCGCCCGGGTTGTTGGTGGATTCAAAAGTTACCTCTACCCCGTTGATTGTGATGCTTTTAATTCCCGCATCATCGGTGGCAGTCCCTTGCACCGTAATGTTCGGGCTACTTGAGCTTGAGCCGTCAGCCGGCGTCCAGATGAGTGTCGGTGGCCCTTCGTCCCGGTAGACGGTACGCGTATCCGATCCTGTCTTGCCCGAAGTATCTGTCGCAACTGTCTGGATCTGGTTGGGACCGTAATTGAGGCTGATGGTTGCTCCAAAGCTCACCGAAGCGGCTGGCGTTGATGGGTCCGTTGTTGCGCTGAAACCGTTGACGGTAACGCTATCCACTGCCACATCATCGCTCGCTGTGCCAGTCACCGTGATTGTAGGATTGCTTGTAATATAATCGGGCTCAGGGTAGGTAACTGTCAGGGTCGGTCCACCAATATCTATGACCTGGCTTGCGCCTGGGACAACATCAATAGTCAGTGTCCCGAACTTTGTGTAGGACCCCCCTACATAGGCGTAGGCATCAATGGTGCAGGTGCATTCCATGCCCACAAAGGTCACGCTGCCTTCATCGACATTAGACTGATTTCCATACGAATAGAAGTAGTAATAAGATTGCAACTGATTGTTCTCATTGTACTTGTAGCAGGAGCCATATAAACTTGGATAACTGAGCGTCCCCCCACCCAAAATGCCGAAATTCACAGTCACAGAGCCTGTCCCATAGGTCAGGTTTTTAGTGACTGTCTCCCCGGCTGCGACTGCAATAGGGTTGTAATAGCTCTGATAATCGTAGAAGTAGATGTACTCATACAAATAATCCGAGGGATCAGTGGGATTGGTGTTATAAAAGTAAAAGTTAAAATAGTATGGGCTCCAGCTCCCCTCGCTGACGACGAGACTGTAGGCTCCGGTCTGGAGATTTGGCGAGGTTCCTGCCGAGCCCCCATAGGAGTTTGTCTGATAGACACCGTATGCGGTCATAGAAGCGGAACTTGTCTGTGAGAGAGACTTGGTTCCGGTCAACTTTAAGGTGCCATTTATAAAAGCCGCATCGGTGGAGATGTTGACATTGGTCGTATCTCCCCCCGTGACGGTCACATAATAGTTAGGATCGAAGCTACTGTATGGATGATAGAGGTAGCTCGTATAATTGTTGAAATACGAATAGGCGTAAACACCGTAGTTACCCTCATTCAGGTTGGTCAGGCTGTAGGGACCGTTTGCACTCAAACTTTGTGATTTGTAAGAAGGGCCGCTTGCATATACATAATGTTGATCCGCCGTCGCACCGCTCATCTGGATGGTTCCGGTAATGGTACCTTGTGTTGTTGGCGGGGGCGGGCTCACGGTCCAGGAGACAGCGATCGTGTCACCAGCACCGACGGAAACCGTCTGAGAGCTCAGCGAGGCATAGCCGCCGTCACTGAAATAGGCGGTCCCGTATACCGTAACAGAGGAAGATGGCACCACGGGGATCGAGCCGGAGCTGCCTGAGAAGGAACGGCTCGAGGATCCCCCGCCACCATAGGCGTAGAGGTAGAAGCTGCTCACCGTTCCACTCGTTGCAGTAATTGTCGCCTGAATATAACCTGGATTTATGTTGAAATTGGCGGTCGTTGTTGCGTTCTCATAAACGGTCACGGACTGCGACGGGAAGCTCAAATAACCGCCGATGCTGAAGTATGAAGACGCATACACGGAATACGCAGCGCTTGACCCCTGGGGGACATTCACCGTAAGCGTGTAGCTCCCGGAAGATGTGCTGGTGCTGGCAGAGCCAGCGGACCCCGACGCAGAAACCGATGTAGAACTAATTGTTTCGCCTGTGATTGAAATAGTACCACTAATATATCCGGGGTTAAGGATGACATCCTGAGCGTAGGTAAATAGCGGTAACACACTTCCGAAGACAAGGAATGCAAGCGACCAAGCGAGTTTCTTTCCGACGCAGAACTCCGTTAACTTTTTCATCATTGTATCCTCCTATTTCTTTACCGGTATGATCACGAAGAACTAATCGCCAACTTGAATACCGGGCACCATGACCTGTTTGTGCAATCCTTCCTGGGTGTCATAATCCACCCGCCACAAAAGAGGAGTCCCAGCCGCAAGAACCGCCTCACCGAATAAATAGGACCCGGTGACAATGTTGGTATCGCCAGCGGGGATGCTGCCAAACTGGAAGAGCCCCTTTTCAATCGAGTAGGATTCCGGATGGGCTACCCTCAGGTCGACATTTTTCATATCACCACCACCGAGGTTGTGCACTTCAACCCTGATAGTCCCCTTCACCGTGACGCCGTCCCTCTCGGCTGTAATAATAGCGTAGCGCACCACTGGCTCCCCAGCGAAGGAAACGCTCCCCATCGCCAGCATAAGTGTGAAATTCAGTAAAATGATACTTACAACTGCTATCTTTCTGAGTGCTCCCATGTTTTCCTCCTATCAGACTTCGTTTGCGTAATTGAGACATTACGCACCGTAGCTAAAACACCTCTGTTAAACACTTCAGATAATGGAAATAACATCAATAAACCTCTAATTCTTCCTCTTTCCAACGCATCCTTTCCATGTATTATTTTCTCGTTTGCTATTTTAAAATCGGGTTTAAATTAACCCATCATGATAAACTTGTCAATAGAAAAAAATGTTATTTTATTAAAAAAATAAAACCGCACTGTTTTTAAGGGAGTTAAGAATTAAAACCACACTTCTCTAAAGCAAATTGGGGTAGGTCTTGAAATATCAGTTCCCATCTACTTCTTTTATTTCAAGTCCTCATTTTTTAAATGTATCCCCGCAGTCATAATCTGATATTATATTTATGATGTCTACTATCGTATTTGCAAATTCCCCTCTCACCTTAGAAGAGAGATATGGGACATTAGCGGGTGCAGGAAATACATTGCCCTCTATGGGACTCCTTTATTTAGCCACTGTAGTCAGAAAGAATGGCTATAAGACTGGTGTAGTAGAGGCGTCCTCACTGAATTTAAGCTATGAAGAAACTGTAAGACAGATATTATCCTTTTCCCCTGATTATGTGGGTATAACTGCAACAACAGTGTCAATATTCCATGCTGCAAGACTGGCAAAGAAGATAAAAGATAAAGATAAAGATATAAAGGTCATAATCGGCGGACCACACCTGACTGCAGTTCCAAAAGAGACAATGGAGTTGTTTCCTGATTTTGACTTTGCTGTGGTGGGAGAGGGGGAGGAGACAATTGTAGAACTCTTAAATAGCCTTACTAATAAAGGAACAATTGAAGGTGTCGGTAGTGTTGTATATAGGCAAAATGGAAATATTAATGTTACTGATAGACGGAAATTGATAGATAACTTAGATATGCTCCCCTTCCCGGCATGGGATATTCTGACCGACTTTCCTCAAGGTTATCATCCTGTTGCAATACGCTGCCGCAGGTATCCTGCTGCACATCTCCTCACATCACGGGGATGTCCTCACAAATGTATATTCTGCGATACCTCGGTATTCACAAATAAATACCGTGCGTTTAGTTCTGAATATATTCTGGAAATGATAAAGATTCTTTATCAAAAATATGGCATCAGGGAGATACTCTTTGAGGATGATGTTTTTGTTATATTCAAGAAAAGGTTGATTGAGATATGCGAGGGGTTATTAAAAGAAAATTTAAAGATAAGCTGGTCCTGTCTCGGGAGGGCTAATGCAGTGAAGCCAGATGTATTAAAATTAATGAAGAGGGCTGGATGCTGGCAGATAGGGTTTGGTATAGAGAGCGGAGACCAGAAGATACTTGACTTTGCCAATAAGATGATAACCCTTGAACAGATGGAGCAGGCTGTTAGATGGACAAAGGATGCAGGGATGGAGACAAAGGGTTTCTTTATACTGGGATTTCCCCTTGAGACAGAGGAGAGTATAATGAATACGATTAATTTTTCAAAGAGGATAATGCTTGATGACATAAGCGTTAACTTGATGACCCCCTTCCCAGGCTCTGAGATTTACAATATTGCAGATAGGTATGGAAAATTTGACAGGGACTGGTCAAAGATGAACATGCTTCAGTCTGTATTCATACCCAAGGGACTATCTGAGGACAGTCTAAATTATTACAACAAGAAGATGCTCAAGGAATTTTACTTAAGACCGAGGATAATAAAAAACTATGCCCTTAGAATGGTTGAAAACCCAAGGAATGCAGGTAATTTTTTAAAAGGACTATTAGCCTTTTTGAAGACAGTATCTGCCAAAAATAATTAGGCCAAAATGATGCATAAAATACTGCCAATAGTGAAAGTGCTTAAAATATAAATAGAACTTTTTAACTTAACATAATGAAAAAACTATTTTTTTCTGGTGTGCTTCATCCAGAGCGTGCAGTTCTTAGCATCAGCAACATTGAGAACAAACTGTTAACACCTGACGGGAAAGATTAATGTAGACTCAGGTTCAACATTTATAATAATCAGATTACTGCTTTTGTTGAATGCGAGAACGATAATGAAGATATCTATACATTGAGAAATATCATTAAAGATGGAGTCGAACTATTAGCAAATGTTGTCGGATTTCTAAAAGGATATGCGTACAATGTTGAAATTATAAAAGTCTTCGATAATGATCTAAATCTCACAGTTATCTTCGGAATAGAAATCCCCGCACTTGAAGAACGGAACAAGAAAAGAGAGCCTGCTGATATAAATCATAAATATCCACTCTGTCTCGGACCTGATGGTGTTTACCTTCGAAGATGTCTTGGTGATTTAAATATGGCAATTCAACACCTGGATGACACTGCCTTCTATTGCTTTCGTGCCCTTGAATCACTGAAGCAGTATTTTGGATACATTTTGGAAATATCAGGTGACCGTGAGCAATGGGAAGAGATGTCTAAGGCTATTGGTGGAAATCGGGAAGACATTGAGCCAATACGAAAACTGGCGTTTCCTGCGAGACATGGCGTTCCAGAACCAATTACCGATAAGAAACGGAAGGAGGTCTTTCTTATTACATGGGATATCGTAGAAAAGTTTATGGATTACCGATTGAAACAATATGGTTCTGACTTCCGTTTACACCCAATACCATAAAATGACGCCGTTGAAATAAATTCTTATTTGATACTGAATACACCGATATTTTCAGAAACCTTCCCTTTCAAAACTCGCCTGAATCGGTTATAATTTGTTATTAAAACATTACTGCTGAATTTAGGTTAAAGATGATTAAGGATAGGATAATAAAATTTTTTCGATGCCTCTTTAACACACCATCACCAATACCTGTAGAGGCACAGATTGAAATAACCAATAAATGCAACTTCTCATGCAACATGTGCCCAAGGGAGAATATGAATGTCCCTCTTACAAACATGGACTTTGGATTATTTAAGGAGGTTGTGAGAAAACTTTCTACCCCCCCACCAATCACCCCTTTACAAGGGGGGGATGCAGAGGGGGTGAGGGATTTCATCCTCACTGGCTGGGGGGAGCCGCTCTTACACCCTGATTTTTTTGAGATGGTAGATTTCATAAAATCTACAAATAATAGTGCGAGAATTCGTTTTACAACAAATGGTTCACTCCTTGATAGAGATTTCAGAAATAGGATTTTAGAGTCAAATATAAATCAGGTCTCTATCTCAATGGATGGATTGGATAGCAGCAATCATATTGATGGACATGTGGAGTCTGGAAGTATAATTGAAAATGTTACAGCCCTTGCCGCTGAGAGGAATTCCAATAAAATACCCCAGATTGTTTTCCAATCAACCATGCACTGCAATAACCTCAAGGGATTAAAAAATCTCATAGAATTTGGAGGGAGAATCGGGATTGACAGGATAAATCTCGTGCGGCTTGATGTGAGGAATAATAAAGGACTAAAGAGACCCTCTATGGATGAGGAGCAGCATATATATAGGGAACTTCAAAATATTGCAGAAAATTTTAATATACCCATATCCTTTATAAATAAACAGGGGATACTCTTACAAATGGCAGGGCATTTTGATAGGTTGTGTCTCAGGACCATAGACCATATCTATGTCAATGTAAATGGAGATGTAACGCCCTGTTGTAACCTAAGAGAAATGAAGATGGGGAGTTTAACTAAAGGAGATATAAAAGAGATATGGAATAATAAAATGTTCAGGAATTTCAGGGCTTATCAGTTAAGGGTTTGCAGAGGATGTGATGCCTTAAAAAGGAGGCACCACCATTAAAATTTCAATTTAAATAAGTCATCCAATGCTCATTATAATCCGAGATTATGCATTAGCCACGAATGGACACGAATGAACACAAATAAATCAAATAATTATCAGAAATTCCTTTTCACTTAAAAAGT
>JACQQJ010000192.1 GCA_016207035.1 Nitrospinota bacterium
TAAAGATAATCAAAATAATCAAAAATGTCAAGCTATTATACTCGTCGTATCTGAATTTTTTCAAATATTCTTTAGATGTTAAAATAGATTAAATCAGGATAATTTAACATTGCCTGCTTATACTATTTTAAGATATATTTATTACATGTATCGTCTCTACAATCTCCTTCTCAGGGTTTCTATAGTTTTTATTCTCCCATGGTGTCTATTAAATTTGATCAGAGGGAAATACAGGGTTGGACTCTGGCAAAGGATGGGATTTTACCCGGATGAAATACAGAAGGGGTTATTGAATCAGTTTACCCTGTGGATCCATGCGGTATCTATCGGCGAGGTTATTGCATCCGTTCCGTTGATAAAAGGGTTAAAAGAAAACTATCCCAACCTCAAAATTGTCCTCTCTACGGTAACTGTTACGGGTAATAAAATAGCAAAGGAAAAGGTTAGTGAGGCAGATTATATTATATACTTTCCTTTTGATTTTTTAGGAGCAATAAAAAGGGCATTAAAAGCAGTTAACCCCTCTGCCTGTATAATAATGGAGACAGAACTATGGCCCAATTTCTTGAAAGAGCTCAATGTAAAAGATATTCCAACTGTAATTGTCAATGGTCGTGTATCGGAGAAGTCATTCAAAGGTTATAATATTATCAGGCCTTTTATGAAAGAAATATTAAAAAATATCTCCCTCTTTAATATGCAGACAGAAGGGGATGCAAAAAAGATAATAACCCTTGGGGCTGAAAAAAGGAATGTAATTATTACTGGTAATATTAAATATGACTGTAATTTTAAAAAAATAGATGATGATGATATAAAGGAGATTAAGGATACCCTTGGAATTAATGGTAAAGAAAGGATACTTATTGCAGGGAGTACCCATTCTGGTGAGGAGGATACTATAGTAGATGTATATTCCTCTCTTTTAAAAGACCATCCAGATTTTCGGCTCATCATAGCGCCACGCCATATAGAAAGGGCAGATGAGGTAGAGGAAATAATAAAAATGAGGGGATTAGTTCCTGTCAGGAGGACCTGCCTTTTTAAAGGTGATAATACTATCAACCTGTCTGCGTGCGAATACGCACAGGCAGGCGGGCGGCCTGTAATCATACTCGATACCATAGGAGAACTGAGTTTTATCTATAGCATAGGCACTATTGTGTTTGTAGGTGGAAGCCTTATCCCGCACGGGGGGCAAAATATTTTGGAGCCTTTATTTTATAAAAAGCCTGTTCTCTTTGGCAAATATATGATGAACTTTCATGAGATTTCAAAGGATATATGTTCATCAGGTGGCGGCATTCAGGTTAATGATAAAAATGATTTAAGAAAAGAGGTGGCAGGGCTTCTCGATAATGAAAAAAGGATGGCTGAAGTCGGTGAGAAGGGGTATCAGATGATAATGAGAAACAAGGGGGCACTTCAAAAAAATCTGAAGTTAATAGGGGAAATGATGAGCAGGAGAAAATAAGGAAATATACTTCATCACCCTTTGAAATATGAGGTATTCTATAAATGGAATTTGTTTTTTATGATAAGTGAAAAGGAAGATTATAATAACACCGATAACATACACAGAAAAATCCCTGTTGTTATGGCTACACAGCATCCGGATAATGCCAGTAAACCGTATTGGTATAAAACTGAGTTCATCTCTACAACCGATGAAGTAGAGGAGTGTTACCGCTCTTTCTGCGATATGGGGTGCGATGAGTATATGTGGGACTGGGAGGGTAAGTTTGTGGACGAGGCAGTAATAGACAGACTCTTTCATCAATACTATGACTATTTCAGTATACATCATCTCGGCAGGGATAAATTTCTAACCTTTCGGATACCTAATATATGGGAGGAATCTGGCTTCAGACTCGCAAGGGCATTTATGTCAATAATTACTGGCAATGATGCTGCAGGTGAACTTGGTTTTTCTCCTGCCCCTGTTTTTGAGGTAATACTTCCGATGACAGACAGTGCTGATAAGCTCATTCATATACAGGAACAATATTATAAGTCTGTCAGGCTTGCATGTCAGGTATTTTCAACAAGGCTGAGTGGTCCCATAGAGATAAATGTAATTCCTTTGATTGAAGGTTCCAGCTCCCTGATCGAATCAAGAAAGATACTTCTGGAATATATAAATACCTTTGAAAAAAGATTCAGACATTGGGTGGAATATCTCAGGCCTTTTATTGCCAGGTCAGACCCGGCCCTGAATTCAGGAATGGTGCCAGCTGTTATTGCTGCAAAAGGCGCCCTTTCAGAATATTATAAATTTCAAAAAGATACAGGGGTAAAGGTATATCCAATAATTGGTGCCGGGGCCTTGCAATTCAGGGGTGGACTGTCACCAGATGCTGTAGAGAATTTTATCGAAGAGTACCCCGATGTAAGAACTGTTACTGTCCAATCTGCCTTTCGATACGATTTTCCAAGGGAGGTATCGGTATCAGCTATAAGACTCTTGAAAAGGGATATCTCACTAAAAGTACCCCGTATTTTTTCAGATAATGAAATGAATGATATCCTGGAGTTAGAAAATATATTCAGAAGACCATACTGCTTTACGATTGAAAAATTAGCACCTACAATAAATGATATATCAAGACATATACCCTCTCACAGAGAGAGGATACAGCATACTGGACTCTTTGGTTATTCGAGGGGGATAAAGGATTCAAGTATACGGCTTCCGAGGGCGATTGCCTTTACTGCTGTGTTCTATTCCTTAGGCATACCCCCTGAATTGATTGGAACCGGCAGGGGAATTCATGAGGCAGATAAAAAAGGTCTGTTATCAAAATTAGAATCCATATATCCAAATATAAAAAGGGATCTCAAAAAGGCAGGTAGTTTTCTCAATAAAGAAAATCTACGGATGCTCGCAGGGTCAGATGAGACATGGAAGGATGTTTTAATGGATGTAGGGATATTGGAGGACTATATTGGATCGAACTTTATGCCTGTTTCTACAGAACATTTCCTCCACAGAAATCATGTATCTAATATTCTCCATATGTGGAGGGATAAAAGAGAGTTCAGACAGGAGGTATTGAGTGCAGGTGTTATACGGAGGAGTCTTGGGTAGATTCTCCAGAGGGGGTTTATAAAATTATGCTCAGAGTCAGACTTAATAGAGTGTGGAGCAAACCTGATTTTCTTAAGAAAATCACTCAGATGTATAAAGTCAAAAATATGAACAGTATTTTCAGAGAAAACAAATTTCTCTTTATAGGAATATTGCTCTCGATATTTTCCTATCTTTTTAATGTTATTACTGGTACCTTATTTCGCTCTATGAATTTTTTTGGAGCACTTTTCCCCTCTGATATACATGAACTATTCATGCGTTTATTAATTATTTTGATTTTATTGGCATCCAGTATCTATATTCAATTCATTATGAATAAACTGAATGAGACTGAAACAGAATATAAGAGAACTCAGGAAAAGCTTGAATTGATGATCATGGGGCGGACTGTTGATCCTGAGGCAGGGGATGGTATACTTAAGGAGGCAACTGCAGAACTCGTTGGTACTAAGACACACCTTGAACACCTTCTCACATCAACTTCAGCGGTACTTTACAGTGCACGGGCAAGTGGTGATTATGGAGCAACCTTTATAAGTAGAAATGTAATGAATCAACTTGGCTGGAAGGCTGAGGATTTTATCAAAGATTCAGGTTTTTGGTCAAATCATATACACCCTGATGATTCACCCCGCATATTTGCAGAATTACCGAAGCTGTTTGAGTACGGGAAACATTTACAGGAATACAGATTTTTACACAAAGATGGGGAGTATCGGTGGGTGCATGATGAACTGGTATTGATTAAAGATAAAGACGGGAATCCCAAAGAGATAGTGGGATACTGGTCAGATATTACAGACCACAAAAGGATTGAAGAGGAACTAATACTCAAAAAATCAAATTTGGAAGAAGTTGTAGCTGAGCGTAATGGACAACTGAAAAATGTTAACGAGAATCTTGTTATAACGAAAAACGAACTGGAACTGATAAATAGAGAAAATAATCTGCTTTCTGAACTGGTTGATATGCTTCAGGTTGTCGCATCACTCAAAGAGGCTTATGACATTATCTATCAGTATCTTCAAAAGATATTTCCAAGAATTTCAGAATGTGGCGGAGCTATGTATATCTTCAAATCATCCAGGAAACTCCTTGAGACCGTTAATGTATGGGGCAATCCATTATCCAGTGAAATTTTTACACCAAATGAATGTTGGGCAATTAGGCGGGGTCAGGTATACAATGCAAATGACCCTGATACTATAATACCCTGTCATCACATCTTAAAGACCCATGAAGGGGGATTTTTGCCTTACATTTGTGTGCCTATTATGTCCCAGGGTGAGGTTTTAGGAGTAATATCAATTCAATACAGCACTCATATTTTAAACGAAAAAATTACACGATTGGTAAAGACCATAGCGAAAGATATTGGATTGTCTTTAACAAATATAATTCTGAGGGAGACATTACTCAAACAATCTATACGCGATTCGCTTACCGGTCTTTATAACAGGCGTTATCTTGATGAGGTGCTGGAAAGAGAAGTGCAGAGGGCTATCCGCAAAAGGACTTCTCTGGGAATCATTATGATTGATATTGATTATTTTGAAAAGTTCAATGATAATTTTGGGCATGGTGCAGGTGATTTTGTACTCCACGCCGTCGGTGATTTTTTAAAAGACAATACCCGTATGAGCGATATTGTGTGCCGCTATGGTGTTGAGGAATTTGTAATCACACTTGTTGAGTCATCTTTGGAAGAGACAAAAAGGAGGGCAGAGGAATTAAGGGCAGGAATAAAAAAACTTCATTTGAGATACAATAACCAACTACTGAAAATTATTACCCTTTCCCTCGGTGTCGCAATTCTTCCCATACACAACAAAACTCCTGATGGAATTCTGAAGGCTGCTGATAGTGCCCTTTACCGAGCCAAGGAAGGAGGGAGGGACAGGGTAGCGATTGCAGAGAATTAATCCCAAATAATACATTAACCACAGAGTGGCAAAGCCACAACCAAAAAACAGAACGCCGATTACACAAATTTAAACGGATTTACGCCGATTTCAAAAGAACAAAAACCTGATTAGCCACAGAGAACACAGAGGTCACAGAGAA
>JACQQJ010000187.1 GCA_016207035.1 Nitrospinota bacterium
AACTTTTCCAGAAAAATTTGAATCCATAATCAAAGCGGTAGAGAATCTTTTATTAGGGCATTCAAAAGACAACCAATAACTTCCAAAAAGATATTAGAGGAATTATTAAGTAATGAGAGCCAAAGCATATACAGAAACTCACCCGACTTGCTGCGCCGTAACTTTAGACAACTGTAAGGTCTGCAAAAAGAAAGATAATTGCTTTATTCTGCGTGAGCAGATGGCTTTTTATAATAGGTTAGGCATATCTCAAATTGATGATGACATAGACACTGGGTCTTTAAGCAACATGAGGCATTTGTGGCAGGATTCAAACCGAACAAAAAAACTTGTCCCCTTATGCTTTAAAAGGGGATATGACCCAAGCTGGAATTATGCTGAAGACAACTGCAGGGCATACACGCATTCAATCCATCCTTATCCTGCAATGATGAGACCTCAAATGGACAGATACATTTAATTGAGTTGAAAATAGAATCATTTAAGAAGAGAAAAATGGGGTGAAATAAAGTGACAAAAATAATTCATAAATGGGAGATTGAACAACGCAGGGATATTAAAAGACTGAGAACTGAATTAGAAAAGAATCCTCAATCCCCTGAGCTTCATCTTGAACTCGGAAAGGCACTCCTGCGAGTATTTTCTCCTGATATGAGGAAGGAGGGAATACAGCACATAGAAAAGTCTATAAGGCTTAAGCCTGAGTTTGCAGAGGCTATAGAACTTCTTGCCAATATGATTATGGAAGAAAATCCTGTGAGGGGCTCAAGGCTCGCAAAGAAGGCTGCCACTATTTATACAGCCAAAGGTGAAGATAAAAGGGCAGACCGTATTCTTAATTATGCTGCGATGCATTATGTATATGATGGCTGGGAGTTTCTTGATGCTCATGATCCAGTTACTGCTAAAAAGAAAGCTCAAAGGGCACTCAATATTTATCCCTATTCTGTTGATGCCAGAAACATACTTGCATCCATACATATGGATAGATTTGAGTTTAAAGATGCGGAAAGGATTTACAATGAGGCTATAAGTGATGCCATTGCACAACAGGGTGGAAAGATAAAGATTGAAGGGATATCTTATTGGGGTGAAACTGACACAAGGCCTTACATGCGTGCCCGCCATGGACTCGGCCTTTGCTATATTAATCTTGGAAGGTTTCAAGATGCCTTGAAGGAATTTGAAACCTTACTTGACCTTAATCCTGATGACAATCAGGGTATCAGGTTTTTATTGGCAGATGTATATTTCTATCTCGGGGATAAAAAAGGGGCAGAAAAATATTACAAGAAATATGGTGGGGCTTACAATTACGCCCTATTCCTCTTTTCCACGGGAGAGAGGACTGCTGCAATCAATCTCTTGAAGGAGAGTATTAAAACTGAATCTTTTATTGCAATATTGCTTAAGGCTTATCTGAAAATGTTTGAATTCTGGAAAGGACGGGGAATTTATAAGGCTGGTGAAGCTCCACCTATGCGTATGCATTGTAACGCAGCCATAAATGCCTGGAATGAAAATATTGGGTTTGAAAAAGATTATATAACAAGCCGTAATCTTGAATCCGCCTATGACTATTGTAATCTCTTTGGACCATTGTGGCTGAGAGAGGACGGTTCATATATGTTTTTGTTAGAGGGAATGAATGCCGCTGAATGAAGAAAATGTAAAAGAAACGAGAGATGGAAGGTCAGTCTGAAAGGATGAGCCAGAAAGGAAGATCAAAAACCAATTATCCAACAGGAACCGTAACTGAGAACTAGTATAAGAGTTTTGGAGTTAAGGATTGATTTTCAGTAATTCAAGGGCAGTATGGAAGGGTAGTAAGTAACATGGGAAGTTATGTTATAAGTCTGCTGCTAAAGGTTATACTTATCAGCCCAATTTATAACCAATTGAACCTAATGTTGAAAATTGCCAGGTTATTGGTTTTGCGGAGGTAGTATTTCATCTTAAAAATTATTTATGGAGGTGTGAAGAATGTCAAAATTTTATATTGACTTTGAACTGACAGGTCATATTGCAGTAGATGCAGAAACAGGAGAAGATGCGAAAGAGATAATAGCAGAAAAAATCAGCCTTGAGGAACTTTTAGAGAATATCCAGAAATTTAATGTTGGTAAGTATTATGTTGAAAGGGTTTTAAACACAAAAGAGGAAGATGCCTACATACAATCTTTATAAACTCCTTAAAGAAGAATTAAAAAATGGCTCGGCTGATCTTGTTACAAGGCAGTCGGGGCAGGTGATAAGGGAGCGGATTGAGAGGGATATTTCCAAAGAAAAAGATGGAGAGGTTATTGCCCTTGATTTTTCAAAGATAGGGATAATTGACTATTCCTGTGCCGATGAGATTGTAGCAAAGTTAATATCAAGGCTGACAAGCGGTGAATATGGGGATAAATATATTGTCCTGACCGGCTTAAGCGAAAACCAGAAGGAGAATATTGAGGTTGCACTTGAGAGAAAAGAGTTATCAGTTATGGCTGAGATGAGAGACGGCGGCAAAATCCTTATAGGCAGTCTTAATAATTATTTAAGGGAGACTTTAGATCTTATACTCAAGAAGGGCAGAATTACAGGTAGTGAACTTTCTGAAACATTGAAGCTTCCAGCCAACACCAGTGGGACAAGGTTGTTGAACCTCTATAAGAAAAGGCTTGTAAAAAGGGTTGCAGAAAGGGGAGAGGAAGGCAGGTTGTGGGTATATCTTGCATGTCTTTGACTTAATAAAATCTAAATGATGCTTACGGATGTTGACTGTATATATATAGGCAGTATTCACTACCTTGTACAAAGGATTTTACAATGTTTTCAAATACTCAAACTCATATAATTATTGGTGATAGTCGGAGGATGGAGGAATTGAAGGATGAGAGTATTCATCTTATCATCACATCTCCCCCATACTGGCAGTTAAAAGACTATGGCAATGGCAGTCAAATCGGGTTTAATGACAGCTATGAGGATTATATTAATAATCTTAATCTTGTATGGAAAGAGTGCTACAGGTTTTTGCATAAAGGCTGCCGTCTGTGTGTAAATATTGGCGACCAGTTTGCACGCTCTGTCTATTATGGCAGATACAAAGTTATTCCAATAAGAGAAGAAATTATAAAGTTCTGCGAAACAATCGGGTTTGATTACATGGGAGCAATTATCTGGCAAAAGGTTACAACCTGCAATACAACAGGCGGGGCTACTATCATGGGCTCTTATCCATATCCACGAAATGGAATCATTAAGTTAGACTATGAGTTTATTCTGATTTTTAAAAAACCAGGAGAGCCGCCGAAGATAAACAGGGAAGTAAAGGAAAAATCTAAACTTACTACTGAGGAATGGAATGAATATTTTTATGGACATTGGAATTTCTCTGGTGAAAGGCAGGATAAGCATTTAGCAATGTTTCCTGAAGAACTGCCAAAAAGATTAATAAAAATGTTCAGCTTTGTTGGTGATACCGTGCTTGACCCGTTCTTGGGAAGCGGAACAACCTGCCTTGCTGCTAAGAATCTGAATAGAAATTCTACCGGATACGAGATTAATAATGATTTTTTGCCGGCAATCAGGGAAAAAATAAAAGGAGATATTACCGTAACAGTGCAGGTAAAGAAGGATATAGACTTCAAAAAAGAAATCAATAAACTGCCCTATGTTTTCAAAGATCCTGTCAGGTTTAATAAAAGAATAGACCCGAAGAAACTAAGATTTGGCTCAAGGATAGATACTTCAGATCAGCAGAGGGAAACCTATTATTTGGTTAAGGAGATAATAAGTCCAGAGGTTCTGATGCTCAATAATTATTTAAAGGTGAGGCTTATAGGTGTCAAAGAAAAAAAAGAGGTTAATGGACAGGTGATACGGTTTCTATCGGAAAAACTGAAAGGTGAAAAGGTATTTATGAAATTTGACACCATGAAATATGATAGCGATGGCAATCTGATGTGTTATCTCTATTTAAAAAATAAGACCTTTATTAACGCCCATTTAATCAAGAACAATTTAGCTGAGATTGATTCTTCATTAAATTTCAAATACAGAAATAAATTTCTTAACATGCGGAAGTAAACATAAGTAGATTCTAAATTTTAAGAGGCAATTTTGAAGAAAGGTGCTGAGATTAAAGGACTTGATTACAGACTATCTGATAATGTTGCTGAATCAAAAGGAATTGATGGTTATGTTGGTGATATTCCTGTCTCGATAAAACCAGAAACTTATAAGATAAAAAAATCTTTAAGTGAAAATATTCCTGTAAAGATAATTTATTACAAAAAAGTTAAAGATGGTATTGAGGTTGATTTTAGTGAGGTTATTGAGTAGCCATGCCCATATACAACTTTCTTTCCACAAATGTCAAGTATTAAAAAATTGGAGAATTTCTGAAAAGAGGATATTCTTATGTCTACAGAATGGTGGCAGAAATACCTGCAAAAGGGTCATGCCTTTGAAGGCATTGCACGGGCAATTTTTTCTCTGCTCCCTTCTGACCCGCGATGCAAAATTTGTTATGTCCCATTCGGTGGTGTCGGTCGCCTGCTGAAATTTTTAGGCTGGGCACCCTCCCGAAAGAATCCCCGGCTCTGTGTCAGGTGCTGTGAGCGCCTCCCAATCGGTGGCATGGAGATTGACATAACTGTTTTGTTTGCTGATGTCCGCAATTACACCGCTTTTTCTGAGCAAAGGTCTCCAACTGAAGTAGTGGATTTGATGAACAGATTTTACAGGTTGGCAACCCAGGTATTGGTAGACTATGATGCCATCATTGATAAAATGATGGGGGATAGTGTTATGGCTTTTTTCATTCCGAGTGTAGCAGGGCCAGGGTATTGCAGGAAAGCTGTGCTGGCGGGAGCAGCCATCCTTCGTGGTGTTGGATATGACACCTTGGAAGCCTCCTGGCTGCAGGTGGGCATTGGTATTAACTCAGGTCTTGCATTCGTGGGCAATGTTGGCAGCGAAAATATAACTGATTTCACGGCTATTGGTGACACAGTGAATATTGCCAGCCGCCTTCAGGCGCAAGCCGCCCCCGGAGAAATTCTGATGACTGAACCTGTATATGCCTGTGCCTTTGATAAGCTCGGCGAACTACAGAAGCGAACACTTAGCCTCAAGGGAAAGGAAAAGCCCATCGAGGTCAGATCTCTTCATCTGTCATCTGTCACCTAAAATTGGAGGATATAGGAAACTATGCGGATGTCCTTGCTGAAAGAATAATAAGACTTGACATCATAGAATCATTATGCAATAATTAATCGATGGAAGTTTCGGAAGTGTTTGTTGTTTGCAGCCGCAATGACTTTCTCTTTGCGGCTTTTTTTATGGCACACCTCCGTAATCTTCAAATAATGGAAAAGGAGGTGTATCATCATGACAAAAGGAACTGTTAAATGGTTTAATGATTCCAAGGGTTTTGGATTTATTGCAACTGAAGATGGCGGAGATGTTTTTGTTCACTATTCTGATATCCAGGACAAAGATTATAAGTCTTTATCTGAAGGTCAGTCAGTGAGTTTTGACATTGTCAATGGACCAAAGGGCAAAAAGGCTACAAATGTAGTAAAGCAGTAAGTCAAAAAAGGGCAGGCCTGTTTTTTTCAGACCTGCCCTTTTTATTAACTATGGAATAAGTCCAAAAGCTTACCAATGGTTGATTTCAATTCCTTTCTGTGCACCACCATATCTATCATCCCATGTTCAAGTAAAAATTCTGCCCTTTGAAACCCCTCAGGGAGCTTTTGTTTTATGGTCTGCTCAATTACCCTTGGCCCTGCAAAGCCTATAAGAGCGCCTGGCTCAGCTATAATAATATCTCCAAGCATTGCAAAACTGGCAGTGACACCACCTGTTACAGGGTCAGCCAGTACAGAAATGTAAGGGACTTTAGCTCCTGATAATTGTGCAAGGGCTGCAGCCGTTTTTGCCATCTGCATGAGGGATAAAATACCCTCCTGCATACGGGCACCACCAGAACATGATATAGTGACAAGAGGATTCCTTTTAAATGTTGCCCTTTCAATAGCCCTCGTAATTTTTTCGCCAACTACTGATCCCATACTGCCGCCCATAAAACCAAACTCCATAGCGCAAATCTGAACCTTATTTCCATGAATATTCCCCTCGCCGCAGATAACTGCATCTAAAACTCCTGTCTTTTTTGTATATGTCCTCAACCTCTCCGTGTATTTTTTTATGTCCCTGAATCTGAGGGGGTCTTTAGAATAAATGCGAGTATCCTTATCCACAAAACTTCCCTCATCAATCAACAGTTCAATCCTTTCAAAGGCAGTCATCCTGTGATGGTAGTTGCACTTTGGACAAACCCTGAGGTTTCTATCAAGCTCAGTTCTGTAAATTATATCCGTGCAACTATCACATTTTAACCATAATCCCTCTGGTATAGTAAGCCTTCTTACCTTTAACTTTTCTTTAGGAGTCTTACTTCTGATGAACCATGCCATAATGAGTTAATGAGTAAGTTAAGAGTTTTAAGTTAAAGAGTTGAACCCCTTACCTCTTTAACTCCTAACCCCCCCCTTCTTTTCCCTGCAACCTTATTTACCGCATTCAGATATGCCTTTGCACTTGCCTCAATGACATCGGTGCTTGCAGCCTTTCCAGTAATCATATCACCATTAAAATTAACTTTTACAATTACCTCACCAATGGCATCTTTACCGCCTGTTACTGCCCTGATGGAGTAGGAGATCAATTTTCCCGGGATTCTGGTAATCCTCTCTATCGCCTTATACGCGGCATCTACAGGACCATCTCCTATCGCTGCATCCTGAATAATCTGCTCCCCCTTCTTGAGTTTAATAGTTGCGGTAGGAATAGTTTGACTTCCTGTAGTAGTCTGAATATACTCCAGTTTAAATACCTCTTCAACCCTCGCAATTTCATCTTCTACGATAGCCTCAAGGTCCTCATCAAATATCTCCTTTTTCATGTCTGCAAGCCTTTTAAATCTAATAAAGGCTTTATCTGAATCTGTTTTATTCAGTTTTATCCCGAGGTCTTCAAGCCTCTTTGAAAATGCATGACGACCAGAGTGTTTCCCAAGGACTATCTTGCTCTTTGTAAGTCCAATGGACTCAGGGGTCATAATCTCATATGTGGTTCTCTCCTTCAAGACCCCATCCTGATGAATACCAGACTCATGTGCGAAGGCATTCTCACCAACTATAGCCTTATTTGGCTGGACAGATATACCTGTAATGGTTGAAAGAAGTCTGCTTGCCTTATAAATCTCCTTTGTTTTGATGCCAGTGGTATATGGTAGAAAATCCCTTCTCACTTTAATCGCCATTACCACCTCTTCAAGAGAGGCGTTCCCTGCCCTCTCACCGATGCCGTTTATTGTACACTCTATCTGTCTTGCACCATTTTGAACTGCACTTATTGAATTTGAAACTGCAAGACCGAGGTCATTATGACAATGAACACTGATAACTGCCTCATCTATATTTGGGACCTTTTGTTTAATCGTCTTTATTATTCTGCCAAACTCATCAGGTATTGCATAGCCAACAGTATCAGGGATATTAACCGTTGTTGCACCTGAATCTATGACAGCCTCAAGCACCTGACAGAGATAATTAATATCACTCCTCACTGCATCCATTGCAGAAAACTCTACATCATCTGTATAGTTCTTTGCATGTTGGACTGCCCTGACTGCATCATCCAGCACCTCTTCCCTGCCCTTCCTCAATTGATATTTAAGATGTATATCAGATGTGGCAACAAAAGTATGAATCCTTGCCTTCTTTGCATGTTTTAATGCCTCCCATGCACGGTCTATATCCCTGACAATGACCCTTGAGAGTCCTGCAATGGTCGGACCTTTCACATTTCTGGCAATCTCTCTAACAGCCTCAAAGTCCCCCTCTGATGCAATTGGGAAGCCTGCCTCAATGATATCCACATTAAGTCTGGCAAGCTGCTTTGCTATAATTATTTTTTCTCCTATATTCATGCTGAAGCCGGGTGACTGTTCACCATCCCTCAGCGTTGTATCAAATATCACTATCTTATTACTCACAGATTTCCTCCAATTTTCTTATCCCCCATATCAACTATATCTTCTGGTCTTGCCTTTTTACGGAAGAGTAGCCTTTCTACCGGTCCTGATAGTGCATACAAAACGGTTATCACAAAAATCATCAACTCAGGGATAGTTGCAATGATGTAAATGAACAAAATTGCAAATACCAGGATATTAAAAGGTTTTTTCTTCCTCAGATCAAGTCTTTTAAAGCTCCTGTATCGTATATTGCTCACCATCAGAAAGGCGAGTAAATAAACCGTCATTACCAAAATAATGGGCTCTATTTTCTCTATTAAAAGGAGGTCTTTTGCCATTATTTCAGTAGACGCTATAACACCTGCTGCTGCAGGAATTGGAAGCCCTGTAAAATCAAGATTTCTCACATCCGTTGTATCCTGAATATTATACCTGGCAAGTCTCAATGCACCACAGATGACATACAGAAATGCTGCAAGCCATCCTATCCTTCCAAATGGCTGTAAGACCCATGAATATACAAGGAGACCTGGTGCCAGACCAAAAGATATGAGATCAGATAGTGAATCATATTCGAGCCCAAAATTGCTGGAAGAGTGGGTAAGTCTTGCAATCTTTCCATCAAGCCCATCAAAAATGATTGCCACAACAATTGCAACAGAAGCGTGATAAAACTGCTGATTAAATACAGAAATTATCGCATAGAACCCGCAAAAGAAATTACCTGTAGTAAAAAGACTCGGGATTATATAGACCCCTTTTTTAAGCTTCATGTTTTCAATTTTCCTATAATATTTATTCCTCCTTTTACCTTATCACCTATCTTAACAGATATTTCAGCATCAGGAGGGAGAAATATATCCACCCGTGAGCCGAACCTTATTAAACCGTATCTCATTCCTTTTTCTACCTCATCCCCTTCCTTTACCCAGCACATTATCCTTCTCGCAATAATGCCTGCAATCTGTTTGACAATAATTTTTGCTCCCCCTTCAGATTCAATTAAAACCGAATTCTGCTCATTTAAAAGGGATGCCTTATCATCAAAGGCTGGAAGAAATTTACCTGAATTATATACAACCTTCTTTATTGAACCATCACAGGGAATTCTATTTACATGGACATTAAATATTGAGAGAAAAATGCTTATACATACTGCATCTCCACCATAAAGAGAATCATTTTTTACATCCTGTATCCTTACCACCTTCCCATCAGCAGGTGATACAACAACCCCCTTATCATCTGAAATCTCCCTCTCGGGGTCACGAAAAAAACTTATTACAAAAATGGTCAGAGTGCTTAATACAATCGAGATGATTGCCAGATTATAATAAAAGGATACACCTGAAAGAATGAGCAGGGGAATAATAAATTTGAATCCATCGGAGACTATGGGAATTCGCATGTCTATTTTATCTTTTTCCCAATCCACCCCATCATATCTCTCAATTTTTCACCAACCTCTTCAACCTTATGCCCTGCGCCCTTTTTTAGGAGGGCATTATAAACAGGGCGATTAGCCTGATTTTCCATTATCCACTCGCGGGCAAATTCCCCGGATTGTATCTCTGAGAGGATTCTCTTCATCTCTTTACGGGTTTCTTCATTTACGACCCTTGTACCCCTTGTCACATCCCCATACTTTGCAGTCTCACTGATAGAATACCTCATATTGCTGATACCACCTTCATAAATCAAATCCACGATTAACTTCAACTCATGGAGACACTCAAAATAAGCAACCTCTGGTTGATAGCCTGCCTCAACCAGCGTATCAAAACCTGCCCTGATTAATTCTGTAACCCCACCACAGAGGACAGCCTGTTCCCCAAACAAATCTGTCTCTGTTTCCTCCTGAAAGGTTGTTTCAATAACACCTGCCCTCGTCCCACCAATACCCTTTGCATAGGCAAGGGCTATTTCCCTTGCATTTCCTGTAGCATCCTGGTGAACCGCAATGAGGCAGGGGACACCTTTCCCTTCTGTGTAAACCCTGCGGACTAAATGTCCTGGACCTTTTGGTGCAACCATGAATACATCTACATCAGGAGGTGGAACGATCTGGCCAAAATGTATATTAAATCCATGGGCAAAGGCAATAGCGTTTCCCTTTTTTAAGTTTGGTCTTATATCATTTTCAAAGACCTCTCTCTGTTTTGTATCCGGGATTAACATAACTATTATATCCGCTTCTTTAGCTGCATCTGAAGGTGTTTCCACTTTAAGTAATGAATCTTTAGCCTTTTTCAAGTATTCACTACCTTTTCTTAACCCTACCACAACATCCTGACCACTATCCTTTAAATTCAATGCATGCGCATGCCCCTGACTGCCATAACCAATTACTGCAATGATTTTATCCTTTAAATATTTAAAATCTGCATCCTTCTCATAATAAACCTTTGCCATTTCTTTTCTCCTTTCGAATTTTTATAGTATTTCCAAAATAAAATTCCGAATAAAGGTGGGAATTCAACAACCGAGCAAATTTCTGATTATTTTACCACAAGGTTTAGGATAAGAGAATAAAAAAATCAGGACTGTCAAGCCAAAGTAGAAATATCCTTTTCTACCCTGACATTGCTATGGTTTGACTTGATTTTATCTGGAGATTAATATATTCTTGTCTAAATTTTATGAGAATTGAAAGCCTTATCTGGAAGGACAAGGAAGGTAGGACAAATACACTTGACCGTATCAGGACATCTATAGAGGCTTATAAATTTATTAAACGGTTTAGAAAATCTATAAAAAACAATATGGCAAGAAACCCATACGGTAAGGCAATAGAAATTGTTAAAAAGGCATTAAGGGGTTTTGATTATGTGATGAACAACCGTCCCATTTACAGTCCCATATACATTACAACTCTCTCTTAAAGGTAATAGTAGCAATGGTAATAGTAATTATAGCAAAAATTGAGAGAAAGACTAAATCTCCTGTTAAAGCTTTAATGTTTGTAGTTTTAAAAAGGATAGTCCTCAGGGCATGAACTGAATATGTCTCAGGATTTATACTTGAAAATATCTTTAGCCAATTTGGAAAACTATCTGTAGGATATATTGCCCCGCTTGGAAAGAAGAATATGACATTCAAAAAACCTCCTAATACGCCTACTACCCTCGGATGGCTTGCCCTCCCCATAACAACAAACATCAAACCTAAAAGCCCGAGTGTGGATAATATGGTGATCAAAATAATCATGGTAAGACTTGAAAAGGTGAGAACCTCCCACAGATATATACCCGTGATGAGAGAACTGAAAAAGAGGACAAATATCGCTATAATAATAGTAATAATAAGCCCGCTCACGATGAGTCCCATTACAATATCAAACTTGGTTAAGGGTGTTAAAAAATGACTCTCATCTATGCCTAAAAATTTGTCCATCACAATATTAAATACCCCTGTTGTCATAGCACCGAGGAAAATTGCCATAATTACCACCCCTGGAATGAGTGTTTGGTCGTAATCAATCTTTTTATAAAGTTCTATCTCACGGAGGATCGGCTTTGTCCTTTCTTCACGGACAGATAAAAACTCCCTTTTAATATCTGCCAATGCACCTGATATTCCCGAGCGGATTGAATTGGCAGAGATTGATTCTGCATTATCAAGAAAAAGACCAAGTTCTCCGCTTTTCCCGTGTATTACATCCTTACTAAAATCCGGCGGGATAATAAGCACAGCCTTAAATATTCCTTCTTTCAAACCTTTTAAGGAAGAACCCTGGTCTGATAAGTGATACATTTTAAAAGTCTTTGGACCCGCCTCAATAGCATGAAGTAATTCTACAATCCTTTCTGAATAATGACCATTATCTAGATCCACAACCGCTAAAGGGAGATTCTTCAACTCCCCCTGAAAAGAATTACCCAGAATAACCAGATAGACAATAGGCATAACAACACTTGCAATAATAACAATTGGATTTCTTATGAATCTTCGTAAATCCCTTTCAATGACTGCAAGGAGACGGGTCATTTCATTACCTCCCCAATTTTTGAGGTATTCCAGCACCTATAAGAAAACTTACCTTTTTTACCTCTTCTTCCCTTATTGGCCTTCCTGTAAAATGAATAAAGACATCTTCAAGGGTCTGCTGTTTTATGGTAACAGAAGTAACTTTTGCACCAATCTTTTTTAATGTGTCCATCAATTCAGGTATTGACTCTGCTCCATTATCTACAGAAACCCTGATCATATTGTCAGTTGTGACTGCAGTATGTACAAATGGGAGTACCTTTGTTTCATCTAATGCCCTGCCTGCCTCTATACCACTAATACTAAGTTCAACTATATCTTTTTGTGGTATCTGCCTTTTTAGCTGATCAACGGTATCAATTGCAACTATCTTACCATAATCTATTATTGCCACCCTGTTGCAAAGGGTTTCCGCCTCTTCCATATAATGGGTTGTCAGAAGGATAGTAAGTTTATCCTCACTCCGAAATCTTTGTAAAATTTCCCAGACCACATGCCTGCTCTGAGGGTCAAGCCCGATAGTTGGTTCATCAAGAATTAATATGGATGGTTTATGCACAAGCCCTCTCGCTATTTCCAGCCTCCTCCTCATTCCACCAGAGTATGTTGCAACCAGTTCATTTGCCCTTTCCCTTAAGCCGACAAGCTCAAGGAGCTGATTTATTCTATTATTTCTCTCTTTTTGGGTCATATTATAAAATCTTGCATATATATCCATATTCTCCATACCGGTCAAATCTAAATCAGTTGTCATAGCCTGAAGTACAACCCCTATCATCTTTCTAACCTCACCAGGTTCTCTTCCCACATCAATACCCATTATCATTGCCTGACCGCTTGTGGCTTTAATAAGTGTTGTCAATATCCTGATAAGTGTAGTCTTACCCGCCCCATTAGGTCCGAGGAGGGCAAAGAATTCCCCTTCATCGATATGGAATGAAACTCCTTTAAGGGCAGTAATATTTCCAAATTTCTTGACAAGGCTGGAAATCTCTATTGCTGGAGGCATAAGACTTTTAACTGTTTTTAGATGCTTCTACTAATAAAATATGAATGTATTAAATAAATTGACATGTAATGCGAGGCTTGAGCCCCGTATCAAGCGACCCTGAAGGGTCGCACTACAAACTACTTAATGTGTTTGCATTAGATAAGGGTCCCTTTATCAATTATCTGTAAAATATCTTCACCCTGACCGTCATCCCCGACTTTAATAAACCATCAGGTTTTCCGATACCTACTTTCACCCTGAATGTCCTTATATCGGACCTTCCCCTTGTTACATCCCGCTGGGTAGCAAATTCACCTTCTCTGCCTATTTCAATAACCTCTCCATCGAACTCAATATCGGGTATTGCCGCTGCTATTACCTTTGCCTTATCAGATAGTTTTATCTTCCCTATCATTGTCTCCTCAATATCCGCCCGCGCCCAGACATTTTTGAGGTCATGGATTGTGTAAATAGTAGTCCCTGGATTAGCAATCTCTCCAATCTCAAATGCCTTGTAGACAATTACTCCATCTAAAGGGGATGTTATTTCAGTATCCCTGAGCTGTGTCTCTAACAGTTTTACAGTAGCCTGAGATTCCTCTACCTTTATCCCGGCGGAAGATAATTGAGCCTCAAATTTATTGATATTTGCTATCGAGTTCTTGAGATTTGCATCGGAAGCCATTTTGTGTGCCCTTGTAGAATCCAGTTGGGCATTACTGAAATCATAATTTGCCTTTGCAAGGTCCAATTCCTTTTCTGATATAAGACCTTCCTTAAAAAGTGTTAAAGACCTTTGCATATTTTTTCTTGAATCTTCTGTCAGTGCGTTCATCTTTACAATATCTGCCTCTAATGCCTGAACTTCAGCCCTTGCAGCATCTACCTCAAGCCTTGCCTTATTTAAATTAGCCTCATCGATACTCAGGGATGCCTTTGTCTCCTCGAGCCCTTTCCCGCCCACTTCAAGTCTTGCCCTGAGTTCAGCATCATCTATTCGTATAGCAAGGCTCTCTGCCTTTATGGTATCCCCCTCTCTGCAGCATAGCCACACGATTCTTCCGGGGATCTTTGAGCTCAAGTTTACCTCTGTTGTCTCTATAAGACCAGTGGCATTAATATAATCTTCTATCTCTTTCTTCTGTATAAAACTATTATAGGTTAAAAAAATTATGAACAGGATAATGATGAG
>JACQQJ010000204.1 GCA_016207035.1 Nitrospinota bacterium
ATAAAATTTATGCCCCAAAGATTTTCCTGTTTTGAACCGCTTTCTAATAGATACGCCTCCAGATCAGAATGAAGTTCTGCATCAAGGGCAATAATTTCTTTTTCAATGTCAATAACTACCTTAATGAAAGTTTTAAAATAATGTAGTGATTTTTCTCCAAGCTCTTTTTTTGTAATTCTGGAATTTATAATCTCCATAAATATTCCATAATCCAAATAGTCATTGTTTAATTAAGCCATCCCCGTTAACGGAAATTTTGGGTATTTCTCATTTCGTGTGGGTAATGGCAAATATTATTTAATGCTGTTATCATAAGATGAAAACTTGCGTAAGTGTATTTGAAAGGTGGGGATAAAGCGGCATTAGAAATGAAGGGGTAAATCTTTTTTTTACTCAATTGACCATGTTTTTTTATAAATCTTTATTTTTTTTCCTCTGACTTTTCTTCCACCTCCCCCCTTTTTACCTTCCTTTTTGGTTCTGCAGAAACATCTCTATCTACAAGCTCAATTATTGCCAACTTCGCAGCATCCCCCTTTCTAAAACCAACCTTGTATATCCTTGTATATCCGCCCATTCTATTACCATAGCGCTTGGCAATTACATCAAATACCTTTTTTACCATACCCTTATCTTTAATATATGCAGCTGCCCTTTTCCTCGCACTGAGTGTACCATTTTTTCCTAATGTAATCATTTTGTCTGCAACCCTTCTGAGCTCTTTTGCCTTTGCCAGAGTAGTCTCTATTTTTTCATAGCGCATTAGAGAAGTAACAAGATTTCTAAACATTGCCATTCTATGGGCGGATGTCCTCCCAAGTTTTACACCTTGATTTAAATGACGCATCTTTAGTCTCCAAAAATACCTTATAACAACTGATTAAATAAATGATGATGATACTGCAAAGAAGGAATGGAGAATTATGCTACTGTGTTCTCAATTCTTCCTTAAATTCATCTATATTCATCCCAAGATTTAAACCCATCTCTGACAGTATCTCTTTTATCTCATTTAACGATTTCCTTCCAAAGTTCCTTGTTTTTAACATTTCCTGGTCTGTCTTTTGAACCAGATCAGCAATGGTCTTAATGTTCTCGTTTTTAAGACAGTTATAAGATCTTACTGAAAGTTCCAGTTCCTCAACACTTCTCTTGAGATTTGCAATAATCTTCAGCCTCTTTTCATCCACGCGTGGACTTTTTACCTCAACCTCTTCCTCAAAATTTATAAATATTTGCAGATGGTCTTTAATTATCTTTGCTGCCTGTGCTATTGCATCTTCTGGCTTTATAACCCCATTTGTCCAGACCTCAAGTATAAGCTTTTCATAATCTGTTGACTGCCCAACCCTTGTATTCTCTATAGCAAAATTTACCTTTTTTACAGGTGTAAATATTGAATCTATGGGTATCATCTGAATCGGCATCCCCGCTTCAGTATTCTTCTCAGCAGGTATATATCCCCTACCCCTTTTTACAACCATCTCTATATCTAATTTGCCCCCTTTATCCAGCGTAGCTATGAGATGTTCCTTATTTAAAATCTCGACATCTGCATCTGTCTTTATATCTTTTGCCCTAACCTCTCCTTTTCCTTCAGCATTAATAGAAACAGTCTTTGGATGATCAACATTAAGCTTTATCACAAGTTCTTTAATATTGAGAATTATATCTGATACATCCTCCCGTACCTTAGGTATGGTTGAAAATTCATGATAAACACCATCAAATTTAACTGCTGTTACTGCTGCACCTTGTATTGAAGATAATAGATGCCTCCTCAGTGCATTTCCTATCGTTACAACAAAGCCCCTTTCAAAAGGCTCCGCAATAAATTTACCATAGCTGTTTGTCAGAGTCTTTTTATCAGCTTCTAATCTTTTGGGTTTAATAAAATCTTGCCAGGCTATATTCATGAAACCTCCCTTTATACATTTTCGAGTGATAGGTATACATGAAAACTCAACATTTACACATATATCCAATACTACTTAGAGTAAAGTTCTACAATCAGTTCCTCTTTAAGAGGCAAATTTATCTCATCTCTTGTAGGGAGATTCTGGACAATTCCTTTCATGGATGAGGAGTCGATTTGAAGCCACGCTGGAACACCTCTTTTATCTACATCTTTTAATGAATCCTTTATTACCTGCAGATTACGGCTGCCTTCCCGAACCTCAATAACATCCCCTTTTTTTACAATATATGATGGAATATTTACCCTGTGGTTATTTACATTAAAATGATTATGTCTCACCAGCTGGCGTGCCAACCTCATTGCAGGTGCAAATCCCAATTTATAAACAACATTGTCTAATCGCCTTTCCAATGATTGCAAAAGATTTTCACCTGTAATTCCCTTTTTCTTATCAGCAATTCTAAAGTAATTTCTAAATTGCCTTTCCATTATGCCGTAGATCCTTCGACCTTTCTGTTTTTCCCTTAACTGCATGCCGTAGGCAGACAATTTTGACCTGCTCTGGCCATGCTGTCCAGGGGCATAGCTTCTTCTACTAACGCCGCATTTCTCACTGAAACACCTGTTTCCTTTAAGAAAAAGCTTTATTCCTTCCCTTCTACATAATCTGCAAACTGCTTCTTTATATCTTGCCAATCTTTCCTCCTTACTCAGTAATCTGTTTACTGTTTACTGTTTACTGTTTACTATTTATACTCTCCTCCTCTTTGGAGGGCGACAGCCATTGTGAGGAATTGGTGTTACATCCCTTATAAGGTCTATTTCCAAACCTGTTGCCTGAAGTGCCCTTATTGCAGCCTCTCTCCCTGCCCCAGGACCCTTAACATATACACTGATTTTCTTTACCCCCATATCCAATGCCTTTTTTGCTGCTGATTCTGCTGCTAACTGGGCAGCAAAAGGTGTGCCTTTTCTGGATCCTTTAAACCCCACTGTCCCAGCGCTAGACCATGCAACGACATTTCCAGCAGAATCAGTTATAGTAACAACCGTATTATTAAATGTAGACTGTACATGTGCTACACCGTTTGCAATTGCCTTCTTTGCCTTTTTTTTAACTACCTTCTCATCTTTAGGTTTCTCTTCCTTTTGTTTTTCCTGACTTTCTTTCTCATTCATTATTTATTCCTCCTTTTTCCTTGCACCAACAGTCTTTCTGGGACCTTTCCTCGTTCTGGAGTTTGTACGGGTCCTCTGCCCCCTCACAGGAAGTGACCTTCTATGCCTCAATCCTGTATATGACCCAATGTCCATTAACCGCTTAATATTAAAAGAGATATCTCTTCTTAAATCACCTTCTATTTTGTATTCCTTCTCAATAATACTTCTCAATTTTCCAATCTCCTTTTCAGAAAGATCTTTCACCCTTGTATCAGGGTTAATCTCCACATTTTTGAGAATAATATTTGAGAGTGCCTTACCTATCCCATAAATATAGGTAAGTGATACTTCTATTCTTTTTTCTCTTGGAATATCAACACCTGCTATCCTTGCCATCTAACCTCCCTGTCAGTTATGAGTTTAGAGTAGAGAGTTTTGAGGAGTTCCCTCATAACTCATTACTCATAACTCAAAACTCATCACCCCTGTCTCTGCTTATGTTTTGGGGTCTCACAGATTACCCTTATGATGCCTTTCCTTTTGATAACCTTACATTTTTCGCAGATCGGTTTTACCGACGCCCTGACTTTCATACATTATTTCTTATAAATTAAAAAACAGCGCGAGACTTTAGCCTCGCACTAAAACTATTTAATTCATTTGTATTAACTTTATACTTTTAACTAACTGCATTATTTATATCTATATGTTATTCTCCCCCTTGTTAAGTCATAGGGAGATAGTTCCACTTTCACTCTATCACCAGCCAGAATCTTTATGAAATGCATCCTCATCTTTCCAGATATATGCGCTAATACTGTATGTCCGTTATCAAGCTGAACTCTAAACATAGCATTGGGTAGAGGTTCTATTACCATCCCTTCAACCTCTATTGCTTCCTCTTTTGGCATACGTTAGATTGTTCCCTTGTTGCATCGTTCCATTACCCTGTTAAAGAACTTTAACAGAGAAGCAGTGAAACAATGAAACATTTTTATTATAATAATTTCGTCAGTATTTCAGGCCCATTATCCGTTATTGCTACAGTATGTTCGAAGTGGGCAGAGAGGCTCCTGTCTGAGGTAACAACTGTCCAGTCATCCTCTAAAACCTCTACATCACTCCCGCCCATATTGACCATTGGCTCTATTGCTAAAACCATTCCACTCTTTAATAAGGGCCCGCTCCCAGGCTCACCAAAATTTGGAACCTGTGGCTCTTCATGGAGTGATGTCCCGATACCATGTCCTACAAAAGCCCTTACAATTGAAAATCCCTCACCTTCAATATACGACTGGATTGCATTGGATATATCTGATAGATGATTTCCAACCCTCGCCTTTTCTACTCCTATACAGAGGGCTTTTTGGGTAGCATGTAAAAGCCTTTTTGACTCAGGAGATACCTTACCAACACCTAATGTAACTGCAGCATCTCCATAATAACCATCATAATAGATTCCAAGGTCAATGCTCACAATATCCCCCTCTTTAAATCTCCTTTTAGACGGTATGCCATGAACCACCTGTTCATTTATTGAAATACAGAGGGAATTGGGATAACCCTTGTAACCTTTAAATGCAGGGATACCACCCCTCTTTAAAATCATTGATTCTGCAAATCTGTCTAATTCTATCGTTGCGATACCAGGCATTACCTTTTTTACTACCTCCTCTAAAACCTCAGCAACCAATCTGTTGGGTATTTTCATTTTTTCTATCTCCTGCCGAGATTTCAGGATTATCATGATTCAAAAACACATACAATCTTGTCAAATATCTCCTCAACACCACCTAAACCTTTTATAGAATAAAACCTTGCATCCCTGCTGTAGTAATCTTTCAGTTGTGCTGATTGTTCTTCATATACTTTTAATCTCTCCCGGATTGTATCTTTTTTATCATCTTCTCTCTGATATAACTCTCCACCGCATTTGTCACATATCCCTTCCTTTTGAGGGGGATTAAATACTATATGAAATCCTTCACCGCATTTTCTGCATGTCCTCCTCCCTGTCAATCTCTCGAGAAGTTCATTATAATCTACATCTATATTTATAACATGGTCTATTTCTGCCCTCATCTTTTTTAAATTTTTTGAAAGTGCCTCAGCCTGAGCAGCTGTGCGGGGAAAACCATCAAGTATATAGCCTGACCTGCAGTCATTCTCCCTTAATCTGCCCTCGATCATTTCTATAACTACATCATCAGGAACCAGTGCCCCTCTGTCGAGATAAGATTTTGCCTTTATACCAAGGGTTGTTTTTTCAGCTACAGCCTTTCTTAAAATATCCCCTGTAGAAATTTGCGGAATATGGTATCTTTTTGAAATTAATCTTGATTGTGTCCCTTTACCTGCCCCAGGGGGTCCGAGTAAAATCAACCGCATATCTCTGCCTGTCATCTGAATTTCAAGATTTGAATTTGAGATTTAAATACTATCCCCTTCGACTCTTCAATCTTCCCTTCTTTATAAAGCCCTCATAATGCCTCATCAGCAGGTGTGACTCTACCTGCGCCATGGTATCCATAGCCACACCTACAACAATGAGAAGCCCTGTCCCCCCAAAATAGAATGGTATATTAAAATATTTTATGAGAAAATCTGGCAACACACAGATTAAAGATAGATATGCTGCACCTCCAAATGTAATCTTTGATAATGTCCTGTCAATATATTCAGTTGTTGGTTTGCCTGGTCTTATACCTGGTATAAATCCACCATATTTTTTCATATTCTCTGCCACTTCTGAAGGGTTAAATATAATAGCTGTATAAAAATAACAAAAGAAGAATATCATGATTACATAAATTAATGTATACATAAGGGTACCCGGCATGAGGCTATTTGATACTACTTTCATCCATGGATGTGTTATAAAATTTGCTAAAGTTGCAGGAAACATTATTATAGAGGATGCAAAAATGGGAGGTATCACTCCGGATGTATTTACCTTAAGAGGCAAATGTGTGCTCTGCCCCCCATATATCTTTCGTCCCACTACCCTTTTTGCATATTGGACTGGTATCCTTTTCTGTCCGCTCTCTACAAATACTATCACACCAACTACCGTTATCATAAAGACAAGGAGTCCTAATAATATAAATAACTGTATCTCACCAGTATTTATAAGCTTTGTAGTATTTGTAATTGCTGATGGTATCCCTGCAACGATTCCAGCAAATATTATCAAGGATATTCCGTTTCCTATGCCTCTCTCTGTGATCTGTTCTCCAAGCCACATGATAAATGCCGTACCTGCAGTAAGGGTAAGAATGGTCATCAGACGAAATGACCATCCCGGATCTGGAACTACAAGAGTTCCTGCAGGACTCCTCATTGCCTCCAACCCAAAACTTATCCCTAAACCCTGGATGCAGCTCAAAACTACAGTCCCATACCTTGTATACTGGGTTATCTTCCTCTGCCCCTGTTCACCCTCTTTTTTGAGCTTTTCTAAAGTGGGGACAACAACTGTCAGAAGTTGAAGAATAATAGATGCACTTATATACGGCATAATCCCAAGAGCAAATATTGTCAGCCTTCTGAAAGCCCCGCCAGAAAACATATCAAAGAAACCTAAAATTGTCCCAGCTGTTCCTTTAAAAAATTCACTTAATGCAAAGGCATCAATTCCAGGTGTCGGTACATGTGCACCAATTCTGTATACAGCAAGCAGACCAATAGTAAATAAAATCCTTTTTTTTAATTCTGGTACATTAAAAATGTTCTGAAAGCCTGTAGCCACCATAGATTACATTGAAACTTTAACCTTTTAAGTATACTGCCTTTCCCCCTGCCTCTTTAATCTTTTTTAGGGCGGATTTACTAAAATCTGTCGCATGGATAGTTAATGGTTTTGAAAGTATTCCATCACCCAGTATTTTTATATTTTCTTCTTTCTTTATAACCCCATTCTCTCTGAGAAGACGGGGAGTTACTTCGCCATCAAACCTCTCAAGATTCTTCAGATTAACGATAGTATATTCCACCTTAAAGGGGTTCTTAAACCCCCTCTTAGGAATCCTTCTTAAAATTGGCATCTGACCACCTTCAAATCTTGGTGAACGATGTCCTCCTGACCTCGCCTTCTGGCCTTTATCTCCTTTTGTAGAAGTCTTGCCATGCCCTGAGCCACGCCCCCTCCCTATAATCTTCCTTCTTTTATTTGAACCTGCAGGCGGTTTTAAATTAGTCAAATTTATCATAGTTAAACCTTTTCTATATCCTTATCCTCTTTCTCTACCTTACCCCTTAAACGGGATATGTCGTCTGAATTTCTCAATCTTTTCAGGCCATTGACAGTTGCCTTTACCACATTATGAGGATTCTTTGACCCTAGAGATTTTGTCAATATGTCTTTTACCCCTATAACATCCATAATTGCCCTGACAGCACCTCCAGCAATTATTCCAGTCCCCCTGGACGCAGGTTTAAGCAAAACCTTCCCACCCCCATAATTACCTTCTATTTGATGAGGAATAGTGCTTCCATTAAGAGGAATATGAAACATCCTCTTTCTTGCCCTCTCCAATCCCTTTCTTATGGCATCAGGAACTTCATTTGCCTTACCTTTTCCAACACCTATATATCCAGCCCCGTCTCCAACAACTACAAGTGCACTAAAACTGAATCTCCTGCCACCTTTTACTACCTTTGCCACACGGCTGATATGTACTACCTTATCAATTAATTTTCCTTCCTGAGCCTTCTCGTTCTTCAAAAATCCCCCCTAAAGAATATAACAAAAGTTAAATAATAATACCCTTTTCTCTTACCTTTGTCACAATGGCCGCAATTTTCCCATGATAAATATAACCATTTCTATCAAATACAAGCCTTTTGATGCCTTTTTGAAGGGCCTTATCAGCAATTAGTTCTCCAATTAATTTGGCAGCCTCAAGATTTTTTGATGGTTTCATCCTATCTTTAAATTCCCTCCCGAGAGTGGATGTGAAGGCAAGGGTCTTCCCTCCATTGTCATCAATAATCTGGGCATATATATGCCTGAGACTTTTATAAATAGTAAGTCTCGGCCTGTCAGAATCACCTTTTACCTTCTTCCTGATTCTATCTTTTCTTGCAAATCTTTTTTTAATCTTAAATCTTTCCATAAATTAAGGAACAAAAACCTGATTAAACCACTGAGACACTGAGGCAC
>JACQQJ010000211.1 GCA_016207035.1 Nitrospinota bacterium
AAAATCAAATAAACAAAACCCACATTCTTTTTTCCTTATTAAACCAAATATTTGACAGATTTTAAGAGTGCGTGATAAATTGATTTATGTTATGAAAATAATCAAAGGTCCAAAAATATTAAAGGGGAGATAAAAAATCCAATTTTGGCTCTCGGAAATTTTGATGGCGTCCATCTTGGACACAAGGAGATACAGCAAACAATATTTCCATTCAAGGTAGAAATTACAAAAGTGAGATTAACAGCACACCTGCCTGTGCTACTGCAGACAGGTGGGGGATTAGCATTAATAGCAGAATTTAATCCTCCTTAAAATTTTATGTCATCCATTTTTCTAATTTCTAAATCGAAATTTGGGACGAAACTGTCCCTTATTTTCATTGGGACAAGCCCTGAGAGGTTCAGGAATCTGCGTTCTCATTTTTTAACTGTCTTATGTGGGTTTATAATCCCTTGAAATGCTAAAAATATTACAAAAATTTGGATTAGATGAAAGGACATACTTGATCTTACTGGCAGTTGTCGTGGGGCTTTTAGGGGGGATTGGGAATATTATCTTTCGCACCTCTGTGATATTCTTTCATATACTTATTCAAGACTGGTTTGGTGGTGTTTTAGGTTTTAGCCGTAAAGGACTGCTGGTGTTCATGACCCCTCTATTTCCTATGATTGGTTCAATTCTCCTTATACCATTAGCACTGATATTTAAAGATGAGGTCTATGGTTATCGTTTTCCCCTATTTCTTGAAAATTTAAATTTAAAGGGCGGTATCATAAAAAAGAGGAGCCTTATACCGAAGTTCCTTGCACCTGCCATTACCATAGGCTCTGGTGGCTCGGCAGGGGTAGAAGGGCCAATTGCACAGATTGGAGGGACAATTGGTTCAGCAGTGGGTCAATATTTGAAATTATCAGGAATCAGGATGAGATCATTGATTGCCTGTGGATCTGCTGCAGGAATTGCCGCTACTTTTAATGCCCCTATCACAGGGATACTCTTTGCTGTGGAGATAATACTCCTTGGAGATTTAGAACTCGGATCTTTTGGTGCTATTGTTATATCCTCAGGCATAGCCACTGTGATATCAAGGGCTGTATACGGAACCCACCCGGCATTTAATGTCCCTCAGTATGAACTTAAGAATTTTGGCGAGCTTATATTTTATATCATCTTTGGAATTATCTTGGGTTTTCTATCAGTGGTATATATCCATATGTTCTACGGAATAAAGGGGATATTTGAAAAGTTGAGTATAAACCAGCATGTAAAGCCTATCCTTGGCGCCTTTTTATTCGGTATTATTGCTATACTCTTTCCACAAATTATGGGTAATGGGTATGAGTATATACAGAAATCTTTATATGGAGAATTTGCCATCTGGACAATGCTGATGCTTGCATTTTTTAAAATTATAGGGACTTCTCTTGTTCTTGGTTCTGGTGGTGCTGGTGGGGTCTTTGGACCAGCGTTGTATGTCGGGGCAATGATGGGCGGATTTTATGGCGGTGTCGTAAACCACATTTTCCCTGACCTTGCATATTCTCCAAATTCTTATGCCATGGTGGGGATGGGTGCATTCCTTGCAGCATTAGTCCATGCCCCACTTACGGTAATATTTTTACTCTTTGAGATGACAGGGAGCCACATAATTGTCCTCCCCATTATGTTCTCCAGCATAGCAGGGATCGTGGTGGCTAAGGTATTCAATGAGAACTCTATTGATACAGAAGAACTTGGCAGAAAGGGTATTGATCTCCATTCAGGAAGAGAGGCATCCATAATGAACTCTTTTCTTGTAAAGGATGTTATGCAGAGGGATGTTGTGACAATCCCTGAAAATATGCCTCTAAGAGATATATTAAACTTCATACCAACTACAAGGCACGACTATTTCCCGATTGTAAATAGAGAGGGGGAGATGACAGGGATTATGAGCCTTCAGGATATCCGCTTTGTTATATTTGAAGAGGGATTAGGTGAGCTTGTCGTAGCAAAGGAGCTTGCCACTGAAAAGGTAATTACCGTAACACCTCTGGATAATTTAAGTATTGCGATAGAGAGGTTCGGCATAAAAAATATTGAATCCCTTCCTGTAGTTGATACAGACAATTTAAAGAAGGTGATAGGATTTGTAAGGAGGGTGGATGTCATAAGGGCATATAATATGGAGGTGATAAGGAGATTTAAAAGGGGGAGGATAAATTGAAAAGAACCTTGAAATAAACCCAAAAATGCATTAAGGTCAGAATGACGTGAAATATCAACATATCTACCTGTGCATCGCAAGTGGAAAAGAATTTAGCGAGGCTTTAGCCTCGCACTATATAAATTTGTTAAATTCACGCATATCTGGATTAAAAAGAGGGCGCCAGTAGCTCAGTGGATAGAGCGGCGGACTCCGGATCCGCAGGTCGAGGGTTCAAGTCCCTCCTGGCGCACTATCAAATACTTCAGTATTTAAAGGGTCAGAGGGTTGTGCCTCTCTTTCACATTTTTTGGATATCCCTATTCCACTCAATCTCCATTACTCATAGCCATATTTTCTCCCGTTGATGTCAGGTGTTTTGTGGTATTCTTTTGTTGTTATGTAGCTGGGTCTTTTATTATGACAGATGAAAATAAGAATAATGATATATCTCTGGAAGTCAGTGATGAAAGACTTAAAGAGTTCATAAAGGCAATTGAAGGATTGCGTCATGCATGGGAGAATTACGATGCCTTAGAAAAAAGGGCTAAGTTTATAGAAGATACCTTCCACTCCTTTAACCTCAATGTAGAGAATCAGGATGTTTCCTTTTATGGAAAGACATATAAAAATATCATTGCTTCTATGAAGGGTAATAGAAGAGAGAAAGAATTGATTCTCGTAGGTGCCCACTATGATGCAGCATGGGGGAGCCCAGGTGCCGATGATAATGCCAGTGGTGTGGGAGTGCTTCTTGAGACAGCAAGATTACTGAGCAGACAGAAACTCAATACAACAATCCAGTTTGTCGCCTTTACCCTTGAAGAGCCTCAACTGCAAACTATTAAATTTCTGATAGGAAGCACCCATTTTGTCAAAGAGGCAAAGAAGTCGAAAAGGGGATATAAGGCTGTGTTTATTCTTGAGAGTGTTGGATATACAAATAAGAAAAAAGGGAGCCAGACCCTTCCACTCCTTGTGGGAATCCCTGTGCCAGATAAGGGTGATTTTCTTGGTGTTATTGCAAACAGAAGGTCGAAAGCCCTTATGAATGACTTTCACCATATAGCAGGCAAATATGTCCCTGAACTTGTTGTTGTCCCGTATAAAGTCCCTTTATCAGGTTACCTTATACCTGAGACAAGGTTTAGCGACCATGCACCATTCTGGAATCATGGATACCCGGCTGTTATGCTGAATGATACGGTAATGTTCAGAAATCCCAACTATCACACTGCACATGACAGATACGAAACCCTTGACCTCGAATTTATCGTTAAGGTTACGAAAGCCTTAGTCTGTGTTGTGCTTGAGCTTGGCAATAGTATCTAAATTTTTGCTACGAAAGCAGAACCATTGCTATTATGGCAAATAAAATCCCGACAGTCTGTTTGAGGGTAATCGGTTCCCTTAAGATCAGGTAAGAAAGGAGTAGTGTTACAAGAGGGTAGAGGGCTGTCATGGTTACAATAACCGTTGTATTACCTTCTTTCATTGCAAAGAAAAAGAAAATAACTCCTGCTGCACCCAATACACCTGTTAAAGTACCCAAAATGATACCGATTGGATGGACCTCAAATCTGAAGCCGAGAGAGATCACAGAAAAAATACTTACGAGCAGAGCTCCTACACTTCCATAAAGAAAAACACTGGTAGGTCCCACATAATAGGTTGCAATTTTTGAAAGGAATCCCCATAAACCCCAGAGAAAAAGGGCAATAAGGGAAAAGATAAACCAGTCTGCTTTAAACAACATAGGGGTAAATTATACCATAGCCTCAAGACAGTAATAGGAAGTTAAAGCGGGAAATTAAATAAGGAAAGATGAATGGCGAATGAATAACCCTGTAGCAAGTTACAAGGAATTATTAATATAAAAGATAATTTTAATAATGCCGTTGTCGGCAAATATGCAGGCATCAATACGGAATAGTGGAGCTTTTAAAAACAAGAGGCTTAAAAAGGTATTTATAAAATTATGTCCAACTTAGAATCCCCCTGCTGTTGGGGGAATAAATATTATTCGGCATGGCCCCTTCATGTGAAAGGATATAATTTGCTGCAATCTTTGCTGTAATCACAGCCTTCTCCATAAAAAATACAGGTATATCTGTATAGACCCAATCACCCGTATAAAACAGATTTTTAAATACCGATTGAACAGGGGGTCTTAAATTTAATGACCCCTTATTAAAGAAGGTATAATTATCGTGCCTCATAAATGAATGGTCTATCATGCCGGCATCTCTCAATTCAGGGAATAGGCCGCCGATTTCAGGAGATATTACTTTCAGAAGCCCTTCATCGGAAATATCTGTCAATTCTGAAGCTCCACTTATTATAAATTCTATACAGTGGAGACCTGTAATTTTTGAACACTCCTTAATATCCTCATTTAACCGGGAAAGGATCAAATAGACTGTTATATACTTATAGCTTGATACAAATCCAACAGGATTCCTATCGGGTTTTGTGGATTTGTTAAACCATATACGAACAACAATACAGGTGTTTGTCTTTAATTTAAGAATCCTTTCAAATTCACCCCTTTTCTCTGCATCACTATTTTTTATCATATTACTGGATATTCTCTTAATACCGGGCATATCGGCTGCTATTATAAAATAATCACCATTATAGACTGCCGATTGAACAATCTGAGATTCTAAAGATTTCCCATTAACCTTGAATATCTTTAGAGGGTTCTGTGGCGGCCCATTTAATACCCCTCCATCTTCTGAAAATTGACCCCCATGACAGGGACACAAAAATCGCCTTTTTACACTATCCCAGTTCAGCGAACACCCTGCATGTGTGCATTCCCCTGAAACAGCAATAACCTCACCCCCAAAAAAACCAATAAAGATAGTCTGATCCCCTTCTAAATCCGCTTTTATATAATCATCTTCCGGAATATCTTGAAGTAGTATCTTTTTACTTGATACAGATTTCTCCACAGGGTCATTCTTTATAATATGGATACCTCCATCATATCTATATACATATATCTCCTTTGATTTTTCATACACACCTTTCACCGTGTCGCCATCAACCATCAGGTTTTCAATCTCAGAGCCCAAATTTATTCTCCCCCCTCTATCTAAAAAATGCCTCATCATCGGCTCAATCACCTTCTCCTGTGGATTACCGCCGATATGATAACACCTAAAATCACCGATATTTCCCGATAGATAAAAATGAAATAGCTCAAGAAAGAATGAGGCTGATATTTCCCCTTCATCAGCAAAAAATCCTGCCTTCATAAAAGGCTCAAAGAATACCTTCTGAATATTTTCTGGCGTATCATACTCTTTCATTAAATCATTGAAAGATATTTTATCAAACCATTTATCATAGCGTTTCTTATCATATCCGAGAATAAGTAAGCCTATCGTGCCGCTTTTCATTATTTCACGAAAAGAGATATTTTTAGAAAAGAAAAGGGGGAAAAGCAAAAAGAATGGTTAGACCTGCGGATTAAAATATACTGTCTCATCACGCATCCCCTTTATTCTTATATTTACACCGGGTATCTCTTTCAGATTCTTTTCAATATTGAGCTTCCTCATCATGGCGATAAGGTTGTGATACTGCCCCCACCATGCATGGAAACCGTGTTCCAATGAGATATTACACCCTCTAAATGCCACCTCATGGCTTTCTCATTTTCCACCGCAGAAAGAATTCTTCTCAAATATCTCCACATCAAATCCCCTCTCGATAAGATGAATCCCCGCTGTCAGTCCTGAGAGTCCACCTCCTACTATAATTACCTTTTTTGGGCTTTCTATTTTGTGTGGAAGGTTTGCATTAAATTCGCCTCTTAAATCGAGCTTCTTTCTACCAGTTCCACAGTTAGTCAAGGAGAGCAAAAGAAGGGCATCTCTGAGAAATTCCCTGCGGTTCATTTAAAATATCAAAGACACTGAAATCAACGGTCTCTCAAAATCATAAGAAAGATGGGGTTTAAATTTCTTTTCAATATCATCTCTGAATCTATCTTCCTCCCACTTGTTGTATTTATGGGCAGCCCCAACTGCGCTATAAATATTACCTGTATACCATCCAACCTCAAAGAAGGTCAGTATCCCTCCGACTGCATAGTTATTCTGCTGAAACGATGCCACAGCACCCCATATAAAGGAGACATTCAGTAGAAAGGCAACTGTCCCATCCTTGTGTCTGCCTAAATAGAAATGCCCTGCCCCGGGAAGAATTGCAGCAAGCAATCCTGCTGTGCGGGGAGATTTCTTCTGTATCTTTTCCCCCTTTTCAATCTCACTGGAAAGTTCTTTAACCATCAAACGGAGGTTTTCATCCATTATCTTTTCTCCCTTAATCTTGACATCTGCCTCATGGAAATCCCCTTCCTTTGCAAAACTCCAGCCATTCATTACGACTGACCTATCTGCCCATATTGTATCAGGATATTCCCGTACGATTTTTTTAAAGAAATCCCTTGCCCAGTGATACTCCCTTTTTTTAGATGCCCCAAACCTGTAGAATAAAGGCACTCGGGGATTAAATCACTCTCAGGAAAGTTCTCCCGAAACATTCTAAATTCCTCAATGGCTGTGTCATATTCCTTCCCCATAAGATATGACTTGCCAATAAAAAGTGCGGCATCATCAATTAATTCACTTTTAGGGAAATAGAAGATAAATCTCTTCCACTCTGTAATCGCCCTGTAATATTCTCCTTCATTGAAAAGGCTCATGGCAAAATCGTATTGCCTCTCCTCTGCTACACCTAAACCTCCTGTATCAGCCAGCGTCTCTTTAGATAAGAGGAAGAGAAAGAGGAGAATTAATAGAATATGTTTCATGTGTAAAAATTATAAAAATAATAATTCTCCCTTTCTTCCGTTTTGTTTTTGTCTTTCTCTGTGCCCTCTGTGTTCTCTGTGGCTAATCAGGTTTTTGTTCATTTGAAAGCCCAGAGTCATTATTCTCTGGAGGGTCATAGTAACTCAAAGACCTGCCTTTTCTTATCAAAGGAGCAAACCTCTGCTCATCCATCTCATGGATAAGCCTGTCTGCTGTCATAACAAAACCCTTAATTGCTCCGTATTTTCTGATGGCCTGCCTTGAATAAGCAGAGCATGTGGGATACATGGAGCATCTATCACCATCCACAGGAGAGATAAAGGTCTGAAAGAATCTAACGGATAAATCTAAAAATGTGGAGAGGGGGTTATATGAAATGGAGGCTTCGGTTACAGGCTTATCCATCCGAACATCGGGAGATTTCATAAGATCTTCCCCAAAAGCACTGCTTTCAATAACCACTATCATCAGCAGAAAAATAGCTATCTTTCCCATTCATTCAAATTCAATCTTGACTTATCACCTGTCCTTTAGTATCCTTATTTTCAAGAGGTGATTTAAATGTTAAACACTAACGAGTCTATCAAAACAAAATACCTGATTGATGAAAAGGGTCACAAAACAGCAGTAGTCATCAACCTTAAAGATTATAAAAGTCTTCTGCAATTTATTGAAGACCTTGAAGATGCTAATGACATCCTGAAGGCTGAAAAAGAAGCTACAAAATTTACCCCTTATGAAAAATTTCGTCAGAGGAAAAGATACTTATAAATAGCCCGCGTTTTAAGCCTTTATTTAAAATTCTCTATCTTCCCCAAAAACAGCCTGTCACCTTTCTATTTCAAGAGACAAAAACAATAGAAAAGAAAGAAAGGTTTTTTTTACCCCTCCCCCCCTCACATCTTCTTCGCCTTAAGCTCATCTGCCTTATTTTTTATAATCCTTATCTCATCTGCACTGATGTAGTCCCATACTTTTTTCATAGTCTTTGGATATAACTCTTCCATTGAAGAGATTATCTGTGGACTAACATCATCTATCTCTACATTTGTTATTCCACTTGCATATTGAGAACTTACTTTTGTTTTACTTGCTGTTGTTTTACCACCTGCCTTAAAAAGTATTTCCTTCTTTGTATCAAGGGAAAATTTTTTACTTCAGAGCAGGGTATTTTCTCCTATGCCAGGTGCATAAAAATCAAGTTTGACATCCATTTTAATCGGAAAAGGTCCATACCATGTTGTTCCCAGTGTTGTTGCCTTTGGTGCTCCAATGCAACCAGTGCCCCAACTCGTTTCCTCTTTATGTCTTACTTCAGTTGAGTCTGTTACAATTGAGATATTAGAAGTAAAAATTAAATCCACCTTCTCTTTTGTAGAAAGATCTATCTCATCTATGGTTTTATAGGGACCATCAACAGTAAATCCCTTTGCCAGCATAATCTTTCCTGCATCTTGCTGCACAGATTTAATGTATGTCTCACCCATCTTCTCCTTTTCATAATCAATCTTATTTGTACCAGTCTCTGCAGAGACTGAGACTCCACTAAACATACAGGAAGAGTGTTTTTGCTCTGATAGTTGATATGTCCAGGGTGTTATAGATGTCTTGGGAGTAACCAATGCTACTCTTATTCCAAGAGTCTTTTCTGACATTGATGGCACTTCGTATTTCAAATTAGGTGCAACCCATATCGTCTCCTGCCTTGCCACATCTGATAAAGAAATTGCTGGCACTAAAACAACACAAATCATTCCAATAAAAAATAATATCCTTTTCATTTCAATACCCTCCTTTTAAAAAACTTTATTTTAATTTCAGCCAACTACACAAGTCAAAAAAATCACCCCCCTTTCATCCGAAAATACCTATCGGTTGTCATTCCGTGCCTGACACGGAATCCAGTCTTTTGTTTCATGGATTCCTGCTTCTGCAGGAATGACATTTTCATCATCTTTTGTCACGATTCGTCGGCATGGGTGTTTCATCCGAAAATACCCATCACCCCTGGATAAATACTTTGGGGGCAGGCTCTTCCCCTTTTCCCTTGCGGGAGAGGGGATTTATTTGATGGGTGCCTTTCAAAAACAGCCAATATAAATCACCGTGTAATATTACTGTCAAGTGAAATATTACACTGTGATTATTGCTTATAGGAATTGTTATGTATTACACAGTGTTATAGGATATTTTTGATGAAAGACAGAAATATTGTGGGGAATAATATAAGAAGGCTGAGACTGAAGGCAGGTCTTACGCAGGAGGATATTGCCCTTGAGAGTGGGCTTTCACAGGGTTATGTAAATCAGGTGGAGAGTGGAAAACTGAGATTTACCCAAAAATCACTGGAGTTGATTGCTGATGCCCTTTCTGTCCCTCTATCGGAATTATTCAGGGATGAAAACTACCCTTTGCTTCCAAAGGTTGATGAACAAATTGAGCGATATAAAAAAAGACGCCCCAGTAAAAGGGAGTTCATATCCCTCCTTAAAGAGTTACCCGACCATATTGTAGAGCACTACCTTACTCTCCTGAAATTTGAAAAGGAATTATGGATTGCCAAAAAATAAGAGAGACTCTAACTGTAGATTAAATTCATCCAACCCTTTAATTTCCCTTTTGTTTGAGAGGAAATAAGGGAGTTATTGAACAAACAGGAGGAGAGATATTTATAACATTCTCCTTTTTATCCTTTATCTATCAACCTGATGCCTCTTTTCTGCTTGTGAATTACTGTCTCTTTATGAATTGTATCTTCACCTGAATCAAAAACTATACTTTCTGCATCACCCCATAGCCTTTCAAGGTTATAAAACCTCCTGGTCTCTTCATGAAAAATATGAACAACTAAATCTACATAATCCAGGAGAATCCATTTCCCTGTTTCATAACCTTCCCTATGGTGGCTTCTGATGCCTTTTTCTCTCATCCCTTCTTCTACTGCGTCTGCAATTGCCTGGACATGACGGGAAGATGTCCCGCTGCATATTAAAAAGGCATCTGCAATAGAAGTATACCTCCTTATGTCAAATATAACTATATTCAGTGCCTTCTTATCAACAGCGAAATTGTAACTTAAAAATGCCTTATCTTTTATAGTCAGTTTGTCTATCACCCCTTTTAGGATATATTATTACCTGTTAACAGATTAAACATCTTTCATAAAAGTTATTCCTTATATTCATATTCTATACATAAAGCTCATTTTTGTAAATATAGTCTTCAACGAGTTCTGGTAGTAAATATTTTATGGTCATTCCTTTCCTTACCCTGTTTCTCACCTCTGTTGAGGATATATCAAATGGTGTTGTTTCAACAGTATGGATAAAGGTTCTTGAGCCAATTACAGACAATCTGGAGGATTTTATAGAGGAATTTTTCTTTTCAATCTTAAATCGTAAGTCCCTATATTTCTTTGAAACAGTTTCGCTGAGTATCTTGAAAAGGGCATCTATTCTGTAACCTGGTCGGGTGCTGACAATAAAGTCACAGCTTCTTAACAATCTATCGGCGTCCTTCCAGGTGGATATTTCTTTGAATGCATCTATACCTGCAATGAAATAAAAATTTGTGTTTCTTCTTAATGTCTTGCTCAACTTTTTAATGGTATCAATGGTATATGAATAGCCTCCCTTTTCAATTTCAATGGTGGATACAGTAAATCTTGGGTTCGAGAGTGTTGCCAGGAGAGTCATCATTAATCTATGGTAGGCATCTGCTGTCTTTTTACCCCTTTTATGCGGTTGTATAAAGGCAGGTATAAATAGTATCTGATCAATTTTAAAAATCTCGGCTATCTCCTCAGCAGAGTTTAAATGCCCATAATGTATTGGGTCAAATGTCCCCCCCATAATTCCAATTCGCATCTCAAATCAGGGATTATAGGTTGGGGTTTAGGTGTTATTTTTTTACTAATCCCTAATCCCCAGTCCCTAATTCCTGCCTCTACTCCCTTATCTGTCCATCTCCAAATACAATATATTTAGTTGATGTCAGCTCCTCCAGTCCCATCGGTCCACGACAGTGGAGCTTCTGGGTACTTATCCCCATCTCAGCACCGAGACCAAATTGCCCGCCATCGGTAAATCGTGTAGATGCATTCACAAAGACTGATGCTGCATCCACCTCCCTTAAAAATCTCCATGCATTATTGTAATCACGAGTTACAATTGCCTCTGAGAGCATTGAACCATGCCTCGTTATATGCTCAATTGCCTCATCAATACTATCCACAACCTTTACTGAGAGTATCAGGTCTAAATACTCTGTATCCCAATCCTCCTCTGTTGCCTCATGTATATCAGGGACTATTGCCTTTGTCCTCGGGCAACCCCGTATCTCAACCTTGGCCTCTTTAAATCTCTTTATCATATTTGGAAGAAAAGCCCCAGCAATATTTTTATGAACGAGAAGGGTCTCCATAGCATTACAGACACTGGGTCGCTGAACCTTTGCATTGAATGCTATCCTCTCACCCATATCTAAATCTGCCATACTGTCTATATAGACATGGCATAGCCCTTTATCATGTTTTATTACAGGGATGTGAGAATTCTCAACGACAGCCCTGATAAGGCTATGACTACCTCTCGGTATGATGAGGTCAATATATTTATCCAGCTTAAGCATCTCAAAGATTGCCTCTCTGTCAGTTACATCAATAAGCTGCAGAGAATTATCAGGAAGGCCTTTTTTCCTGCCTGCTTCGGAGAGTAATTGAGCTATGGCAATATTTGAATGTATAGCCTCTGATCCGCCCCTCAAGATAACCGCATTCCCTGATTTTATACAGAGAGATGATGCCTCAGCCGTTACATTTGGCCTTGATTCATATATGATACCGATAACGCCAAGCGGCACCCTTAATTTTCCAATCTGGAGGCCATTGGGTCTCCTCCACATCCTTACTACCTCACCGACAGGGTCAGGGAGTGCAGCTATCTCTCTCAGGCCTTTCGCCATATCTTTTATTCTTACAGGATTAAGGGTCAGGCGGTCTATCAAGGCTGATGAAAGCCCTTTCTCTTGTGCATAATGTATATCCCTGAAATTTGCCTCTATGAGGAAATCAGCCCTCTCCTCTAAAAGTTCTGCCATTTCCTGAAGTGAGTCGTTTTTAATCTTTGTAGAGAGGTTTGATAATTTCCTTGACGAGTCCTTTGCCTGCTGTGCAATTTTAAAGATTTTTTCTTTCATAGAATCACCAGATTATCCCTGTGTATAACCTCATCCACTATCTTGTAGCCAAGGATGTCTTCAATCCTGGAGCTGTGTATACCCTTAATTTTTTTTAGTTCTTTTGAACTGTAATTCACAAGCCCCCTGGCAAATTCCCTGTTCTGGGTATCTATACAGCTTACCATGTCTCCACTCTCAAACCTTCCATCCAAATCTATGACACCTGAAGGGAGGAGGCTCTTGCCATTGGAGATAATTACGCATTTTGCACCGTCATCTAACTTTAGCCTCCCCTTTGATTTAAGGGTATAGGCTATCCAGTGTTTCTTACCGCTCAATTTATCTTCCTCAGGGAGAAAGAGTGTTCCGACCTCCTCTCCAATTATAGCTGCCTCTATGATACCCTCGCTCTTCCCATCAACGATAATGGCAGGTATTCCAGCTAAAGATACCATCTTTGCAGCCTGTAGTTTTGTAGCCATTCCACCAACACCTGTAATAGATTTACTATCTCCTACCATCATCTCAATCTCATGAGTTATCTTTCGTACAACTGGTATCAGTTCCGCTGCAGGGTTTAATTTGGGGTCAGCCCTGTACAGACCTTTTACATCTGATAGTATTATTAATAGGTCAGCCTCGATGAGGTTTGCGACCATTGCTGAGAGTGTATCATTATCACCGAACTTTATCTCATCAACAGCTACGGTATCATTCTCATTTATGATGGGAATAACCTTGTGAGAAAGGATAGTAAGAATGGTATTTTTTGCATTGAGGTATCTGACCCGGTTGCTTAGGTCATCATGGGTCAGGAGAATCTGAGCTACCTTAAGTCCCTTTTTTTTGAAATGCCTTTCATATTTCCCAATCAGATGGCTCTGACCTACAGCAGCAGCAGCCTGTTTATTCGGTATATCCCTTGGAATCTCCTTAAGATTTAATTCCTTTATACCTGAAATAATAGCACCGGATGAGACAAGGATTATTTCATATCCTGACTTGTAGAGATTTGAAACCTGGCGGGCAATCTCCTTTATAACAGAATCATCCAGTCTGCTTCTATCAATGGCAGTGAGCACCCCGCTGCCAATCTTTATGACAATCCTCTTTTTCCCTTTTAATATCCTCTTCCGAATTTCCCTGATACCTTTTTTCTCCCTTTTACCCTGTTAGAAAGGCGAAGACTTTCTCACGGGGTTTACATCACTGGGTTGTTGTATCGCCTGAAAACAGCTTATCTGCTATACAGGTTATCAACCCTTCTATACCTTCTCCTGTAACAGCAGAGATAGGAAGTATCTCTATATGAATGTTATTAAACTTATCTTTAACCTTCTCAAATTTCTCCCTTGCCTGAGGGATATCTATCTTATTGCCTGCTACTATCTGGGGTTTTGAGGCAAGCTCAGGACTGAAACGGAGAAGCTCTTTATTGATTATAAGAAAATCCCTGAAAGGCTCCCTCCCTTCTCCTCCTGATAGATCAATGAGGTGGAGAAGTATCTTTGTCCTCTCGACATGCCTTAAAAACCTTATACCAAGACCCTTACCTTCATGTGCACCTTCTATAAGTCCAGGTATATCCGCGACTACAAAGGATTTATATTCATCTACCTTTACAACCCCTAAATTGGGTGTCAGGGTTGTAAAAGGATAATCCGAAATTTTTGGTCTTGCTGCAGATATTTTTGATATGAGTGTTGATTTCCCTGCATTTGGAAAACCCACTATTCCTATATCGGCAAGGAGCTTTAATTCTAAGTAAAGCCATCTCTCCTCACCGGGTAGCCCTTTTTCTGCCCTTCGTGGTGCCCTGTTTGTAGAGGATTTAAATCTTGTATTTCCCCTTCCGCCCTTTTCACCCCTTGCTGCAACAAAAATCTTATCTTCTCTATTCAGGTCTTCTAAAACTGAGTGGGTTGCTGCATCTTTTACAATAGTTCCAACAGGGACCCTTATTATGCAATCTTCTCCATTTTTTCCATGTTTATTGCTCCCCTGTCCATGAGCCCCTCTTTTTGCCCTATAGTGTTGTTTATAACGAAAGTCAATTAATGTATGGAGGTTTCTATCTGCTGCTATTATTACATTTCCACCATCCCCTCCGTCTCCCCCGTCAGGTCCACCCCTTGGGATATATTTTTCCCTTCTAAAACTTACACAGCCATTTCCCCCATCGCCACCCTTCACATATATCTTTGCCTCATCAATGAACATTTAGGATGCATATACACTTACCAACTTTTTATCCCTTCCCTTCCTCTCAAACTTCACAATTCCATCTATTTTTGCAAAAAGGGTATAATCTCCACCCATTCCAACATTCTGTCCGGGATAAAACTTTGTCCCCCTCTGTCTTATAAGAATGCTGCCAGCAGAAACCACCTCTCCGCCATATCTTTTAACACCAAGCCTTTTCCCAATACTATCCCTTCCATTGGATGTGCTTCCCTGACCTTTCTTGTGTGCCATGATTTACCTCCATCTAAAGCCGGAGAGAACCTTGACCTGCCGTAATGCTTCTCAGCAAGAGATTCTGCTTCTCTTCCGGGTGCCGCTGACAAAAACGGCAAATTATATTATTGCCAATCAAGAGATTCCTGTCTGATGTTCTCATCCCTGTTTTTAGAATGATGCAAGAGAATGTTATTTTGAACCTTTGGTCTTTGTTGTCCTTTTCCGGATTGTCTTTGGTTTTGCCTCGGAAACTATCCCGGTAATTGTTCCAGAAGCTGCCCCGGTGGTTTTACCTGTAGCCTCATCAAGATATGGCACATCCGATGTTTGAGTCATCTCGCCGATTGAAAGTATCTTTACTGCTGTGAATAGCTGTCTGTGCCCCTGGGTCTTTCTATAATTTTTTCTCCTCTTCTTTTTCATAATAAGAACCTTTTTAGATTTACCCTGTCCAACTATTTCAGCAGCAACTGACATCCCCTCTAATTCTGGATTTCCAAAATTTACCTCTTTATCATTGTTTACCATGAGGACATTCCCAAAATGAATTGTGTCACCCACCTTACCAGATAACCTCTCAAATCTAACAGTCTCTCCTAAAGATACCTTATACTGTTTGCCTCCTGTTTTTATTACAGCATACATAAATACTTTCCTCCAATGTCACTTAATACAACCCTACTAAATAGGGTATGGAACTAATTCCCAGACCTGTCAGGAATAGGGTTAACTATAAACTATAATGCCCACAGATAACATCTGTGGGCTATATTATGAATTAAAAATAACATGATTTTCATTTATCTGTCAAGACCTTTCTCTTGCGAGACGTAAATGCGTAAATGGGACGGTTGTTAATATCTTTTCCCTGCCTGCAATGGTGGCTAACAGATTGAGTGATAGAAAAGGGCGTAGCCATTGAGTATAAACCTCAATCACTCTGTTATATGTCGGTGCGAGCACGATTTTTTTAATAGAACCGTCCCATTTACATTACTTTTCAGTTAGCAATGACAGGGCCCTTTCATAAGACCTGTAGGTGTCTGCACTGAAAAGGATAAAGCGAATGAGTTCAATTTCTGGATGGGACTTAAGATAATCAATTACCGTGGAAAGGGCAATATCTGCTGCTTTTTCTATGGGATAGCCATAGGCACCTGTGCTTATGGATGGGAATGCAATACTCTTTATTTTATATTCTGATGCATGTTTCAGGCAATATTTATATGCACTGGCAAGGTATTCAGGTTCTTTATGCCTTCCATCCCTGTAAACAGGTCCTACTGCATGGATTACATATCTTGCCTTAAGATTTCCCCCAGTGGTTATCCTTGCTTCACCTGTTGGACACCCCCCAATTTTTCTACACTCTTCCATTATCTGAGGTCCGCCAGCCCTGTGTATTGCCCCATCTACACCCCCTCCGCCGGCAAGCCTTGAGTTTGCAGCATTGACAATTGCCTCTGTATCCTGTTTTGTGATATCCCCTTCTATGAGTTCAAGCCTTGATTTATGTATCCTGACTTCCATCATTTCATAATACTAATTTTTCACTTACCTTTTAACCTAAATTACGCAGCAACCACAGATGAATACAGAGAATCGCAGATAAAACAAATACATATTTCTTTTATTTTTTAATTAAAAAATGGAAAAGGCTTTACCCTAATTTATTGAATAATCTGTGTAAATCTAAGCTAATCTGCGGTTTAATGTATTTTTTGAGGGTTAGTTAACCTTTGTTATTATAGGTAGTGAAAGGGGTTCTCCCATTGCCAGTCTTCGAATGTCTTTATCAGGGTTGTATCTTTTCAAGAGCCAGAGGGGAATTTCATTTTCATCGCATAACTTCCATATCGTATCTCCCTGTTTTATTGTATGGGTTGATATTCCCTCTATTTTGTAATTGGAGAAAAAGTCCTCCTGAATTGCCAGGTGATATTCCGCCCTGTTTTTCTCAAAACCTTCTTTGGTAGTAGATATAAAAGGTATCTTTATCCTCTGCCCAATTCTTAAAGCAGACCGTATCTTCAGGCTGTTTACTTCCCTGATCTTTTGAACTGAAACGCTGCTCCAGTCAGCATAATGTCCTATGGTTTCATCAGGTTCAACATGTATAAAACCATAACTGATCTTTTCGGTGCAATCACGACATTGTGGCATATTATTATAAGGGATAATAACCTCATAAATTGCCCTTTGAAATTCATGGAAAGCTGTTTTTGTATCCCCCCTGTCGGATTCATTATTTAAATGCCCACTTGCGTTGATAGGGTCTCTGATCGATCCTTTATTTTGCACGATGGCAGGTTTTATCTTAATCTCTTCATTGAAAGTTTTAACTGAAACTTGAGTAGTATTTTGAAGTGCCTTTACCCCTCCATTCTCCATATTAGCTGATATGTTATTCTCTGGAAGCTTTAAGGTCTGGCCTTTATAAATACGATTGACATCATCTATGGTATTAATCTCCATGAGGGCGGCAACAGTGGTTTTATACATTCGGGCTATTATGCTGAGTGTCTCTCTCTCCTCTACCTGATGCCATGGTAAATTATTTTGATTTAATTTACTCACGTCCTTTGGAATAGATGCATATATGGTATGCATATCGGATAGCCTCCCCTTTGGCATCTTCAATTCAAAGCCCCTGGGTATATATCGCATAGATGTAAACACAGGTTGTCTTAATGCAGGGTTAAGGTCCCTTATTTCATCTTTTGATAATCCAAGGTGTTTGCTTACAGAGGGGATATCTAAAGACTTTTCCACCTTGAAGGTATCATAGTCAAAAGGCCTTTCAAAATCTACATCACCAAAATATCTTTTATAATTTTTTACAATTTCCAGTGCTGCAAGAAATTCGCAATAAAAATTTTTTGAGGCAAATCCAAAGATTCGGCTCTTATATCCATGTATAATATCTGTTACCTCATCTCCCATTGTCTCCCGTGCCCTCTTCATACCATTTACCCCGTGATTATATGCGATTATTGCCAGTGGCCAGCTCCCGAGCGCCTCATAGTTTCTTCTGAGCAGCTTTGCCGCAGCAGCAGTTGAAATAATCGGATCCCTTCTCTCATCAATAAGGTAATCAATCTTCATAAAAAGCCTGCCGGTGTATCTGGTGAACTGCCATACACCAGCTGCACCTGCACTGGAATATGCATTATAATTGAAGGATGATTCCACATGCGGCAATACCGATAGTTCTTCTGGGACACTATAATACCTGAGTATCTCCTTCATCTTATCTATATATTTTCCTGACCTCTTTAGCCCTTCAAGAAATCTGTCTTTCTGCCCTAATTGGCAGCGAATATTTTCAGCCGCAGTTCTAAATTTATCTGATTTATTAATATCATCAAACTTTTTGTAAACCTCTATCTCTTCGTTATTCAGCAATTCTCCCCTTTTCATTTTATTATGAATGCTGATTAGTATCCTTTTGTATTTTTTCCTTACCTCGTTTATCTTCCCTCTTTTCATCTTATTCATTCTTCCGCCATCATTGATATCCACTATATCGTATATTATATTAAGGTTATCCATATCGTGAATAACAACCTGGTTTGTGGTAAATTCTGTATAAATTCTTTTCCAGAAACTAACATTTGCCTGCAAGCTGGATGGGGTGTGAAATAGATTGGCATCAGGGGAACTGAGCTCTTTAAAGAGTTTTGCGTCCTCTTCTGGTGAAACCTCATTTGAATCTTTTATCCCTTCAGAAAAAGGAAGGTCTGTTTGTTCTGAGCTGTCAGTTTTTATATTTCCTGTGTTACTAAAGGCAGGACTTGAATAGGATATGATAAATATAAAGGATAAGAGCGTACGGGAAATTTTATTC
>JACQQJ010000212.1 GCA_016207035.1 Nitrospinota bacterium
ATTATGTATAGTCTAGTAGAATAAGTTAAAGGAAGACTCCTTTTGTGGTTTAAAGAATACTGTCAATCAAAGGGATTATCATAATGAATTCGTTTACCGTGTTGCACAGGGATAAACATACAGCCGCCCGTCTTGGAAGGCTTAAAACATGCCATGGAGAAATAACAACACCTGTGTTTATGCCTGTCGGTACTCAGGCAACAGTAAAGGCACTGTCGCCGCGGGACCTCAAAGACAACGATGTCGAAATTATTCTTGGCAATACCTATCACCTCTATCTAAGGCCCGGCCATAGTGTTATAAAAACACTGGGGGGTTTGCATACATTTATCGGATGGGATAGACCTATTCTCACGGATAGTGGAGGTTTTCAGGTCTTCAGCCATAATAATTTAAGAAGAATAACTGAACAGGGTGTGGAGTTTCAATCTTACATTGATGGTTCAAGACACTTTATGACACCTGAACTTTCTATAGATATCCAGGAATCATTCGGAGCTGATGTTATTATGACCTTTGATGAACCTGTCCCATATACAGCAACATATGAGTATACCCTTCAATCCGCTCAGTTAACTTCAAAATGGGCAAGGAGGTGCAAAGATAGGTATCGTGAAATTTGTCCGGGTGGCTCACAGAGCCAGCTCCTTTTTGGTATTGTGCAAGGCGGGTTTTATGAAGATTTAAGAAGGAAGAGTATTGAAGATATTGTAGATATCAGGTTTGATGGTTATGCTATTGGTGGTTTGAGTGTTGGAGAGGGGAAAAATCAGATGTATGAGCTAACAGGTTATACAGTTCCCTTGCTCCCTTTTTATGAACCGAGGTACCTTATGGGTGTGGGAACACCTGAAGATATTCTCAAGTGCGTTGCAATGGGGATAGATATGTTTGACTGTGTAATGCCCACCAGAAATGCAAGAAATGGCTGTCTCTTTACAAGTAATGGGAAGGTGGTTATAAAAAATACACAGTATAAAAATGATGAGAGCCCATTAGACCTGTTTTGTAAGTGCTATACATGTAAAAATTTTTCAAGGGCATACTTAAGACATCTCTTTTTATCTAATGAGATCCTCTCACTGATACTGAATTCCATACACAATATACATTATTACATGGATTTGATAAAAGACATAAGGGAAGCAATAAGAGAGGACAGGCTGTCTCAATTGATTAAAAATTATTCTCATAATTATGTCACGGATCACTAAGGCAATACATGCAATTGGTTTAATGTCAGGCACATCAGCAGATGGGGTTGATGCAGCCCTTATAAAGATTAAAGGGAAGGCACTTGATTGCAAAATTAAATTAATAGCCTTTAAAAAATTCCCTTTTTCAAAAGGTTTGCAAGAATTAATTCATAAGGCATCTACACCAGAATTTGGAAGGGTAGACCTCATCTGCCGTCTCAATTTTTTAATAGGAGAACTCTTTGCAGAGGCTGCCTTAGAGATAGTTAAAATTGCTGGATATACAATGAAAACTATAGACCTCATAGGCTCCCATGGCCAGACAATCTATCACGCACCCGAGGATAGAAATGGTGTAGGGGATAAGAAATGGTTACCTTCAACTTTACAAATAGGTGAGTCGTCCCTTATAGCAGAGCGGACGGGGGTAACTACCATAGCAGATTTTCGCTCCATGGATATGGCATCAGGCGGGATTGGTGCGCCCCTTACACCTTTTGCCCATTATATTCTTTTTCATGAAAAGGGTAAGGGGAAGATAGTAAATAATATTGGTGGTATAAGTAATGTTACATTTCTTTCAGGAGGGGGAGATATACATGATGTTGTTGCCTTTGATACCGGACCTGGAAATATGCTTATAGATTCTCTTATCCACATAATTACTCGGGGAAAAAGGAGCTACGATAACAGTGGGACTATGGCATCAATGGGAAATGTCTCCGAGAAACTGTTGAAGAGACTTATGGATAATCCATTTATAAAGAAGAACCCCCCAAAATCAACGGGGAGAGAAGAGTTTGGTTATCATGAGGCATTGAAGATTTATCGTTATGCAAAAAGATATGGATTATCAGATAGAGATATTATAGCCACGGTAACAGGATTTACAGCAAGGTCAATTGTTGAAAATTGCCGTATGTTTATACTTTGCAAAAAAGAACCCTCAGAGATTATCCTCTGTGGCGGGGGTGCAAAAAATACTACACTTATAGATATGATTAAAAAAGGTGTTGAACCGATACAGGTGAAGACCTCAGATTATTACGGTTTTCCCCCTGAGGCAATTGAATCAATAGCCTTTGCGATACTTGGAAATGCCGCTATTTCCGGAGTTCCCGCCAATCTCCCGCAGGTAACAGGTGCAAAGAAGGCTGTAGTGCTTGGAAAAATAATATTCAGTCATAGAGGCACGAAATCTAAAAGAAATACCCCTTTTAATCAATAACTTGCTACCTCATCCCTGAACTTATATCCTAACCTGAATGAGAATCTAAATTGACAACCCTTTAAAAAAATAATAAAATATTTCCAATTTAGCCTGAATACCTTACTATAACTATGAATACATTATCTCCTTGCAAAGGATAGGATTCAGTGAATTAAGGGCGTTTTTCTGAATACAGTTTAAAGGATAGACATGAAACATTTGAGGGTGCTGATTTTAAACAGCACGTATGAACCATTACAGTTCTGCAATGCCCATCGTGCTATAGTGATGGTTCTCAAGGGAAAGGCTGAACAGGTAGAATGCGATGGTAAAGTCTTTCGCTCACCATCCGTTACATTCAGACTCCCTACTGTTATACGTCTCATGAATTTTATAAATATACCCTATCGGGGGATAGTTTCTTTCAGTAAAAAAAATGTCTTTAGAAGGGATAGCCATACCTGTCAATATTGTGGAAGAACCGGAGGGGAGCTTACCATTGACCATATCATCCCCAAATCGAGAGGTGGTTCAACCTCCTGGGAGAATGTGGTTGTTGCATGTCAGGGGTGTAATCTTAAGAAGGGAAATAGAACCCCTGGAGAGGTCGGGATAAAACTGATGAAAAAACCCTATAGGCCCCACTTTCTTATTCACAATTCTGTGTATCAATCAGCTCCAAAATCTTTTGTTGAGAGCTGGAGCAAATATATCTCTCTGAAACCCTCTGCACTTTAAAAGAGAAAATAATTATATACTGATTTACATGATGTATGACGATTTACCCTGTTAGAAAGCCCTGCCCGTAAGGGCGGGATGAAACCTGTTCCTGACAGGTTCAGGAATAAAATTCCTTTTTTACCTGAATAGATACATGAATATGTTTATTCGAAAAATAGAATCAATTCTCTTTTCAGACTCAGGCAAAATTAAAGTTTATCTGCACTTACATAAATTTTCCCGATTGCTTATTCTTTTTATTGTTACTTTTTCTGCTGCCCATGCCTTTAATTCGTCTGCTGATGAAAAGGAAAATGAAGTCCCCATTCTCCCAAGATATGTTATCCACTTTGTCTCACCCGGGGATAACCTGCATTTCCTTTCTGCATATTATTACGGTAATGCCAGATTCTGGAAAAAGATATTGAATGAAAATCTTGATGTAATAAAAAATCCAAATACTCTTGAGATAGGTACGAAGCTTAAAATACCTGTAGAATCATCATGGGTTCCTCAATACTCTATAGAAGAATTCCGTAAAATGGCAGAGAAAGGAGAATGATGGGCATTGTTGGGTGGATCGGAGAGAAGATATTAAATGCCCTCAATTATCTTGCAGATTTATATTCACTTATTCACAGATCAATAATTAGCCTCCCTCTTACAAAGAAGCATGACAGACAGGTTGCAGTTCAGGTTATACTCAGGCAGATTATATTTACAGGGATTGATGCTATCCCCGTTATAAGCAGTATTGCGCTGATGCTCGGGGCTATTGTAATAATTCAATCTGTGACACAACTGCCTAAGGTAGGCGGGGATGAATTTATAGGCAAGATACTTGTTCTGGTAGTTATCAGGGAGTTAGGTCCGATTCTGACGGTATTTGTGGTTATAGGTCGTTCAGGCTCTGCCATACCCACAGAGCTGGGTAATATGAAGATAAATTCTGAGATAGAGGCGTTAGAGGTGATGGGGATAGACCTTATACGGTATATCGTAATGCCAAGGATATTGGGATTTGTGGTATCAACCGTTGCATTGGTTATATATTTTGATGTAGTAGCTATTGTAGGAGGATTTATTATATCTAAAATGAGTATAACTACCTATTTCCTTGATTTTTTAATTATCATAATAAAATCCCTTACATTTACAGATATATCTATATCAACTGTAAAGGGGATGGTCTTCGGGTTGACCGTTGCAGTTGTAGGTTGTTATCATGGATTGTCTGTACAGAGATCAATAACAGAAGTCCCGCAGCAAACAACAAAGGCTATTATAAATTCTATTATAATATGTTTTATACTCAACAGCTTGATTACAATAATAGGCTATATATAATGGCTAAAAGAAAAAGTATAAAAGCAATTAACATATTAAAAAATCTAATCAAACGGAGGGGAATTAATATTGAAAAGGAATATAGATAAATCAGGATATCTGGCAAAATTCACCAGCTATACTTTCCATAAAAGAAGGGAGTCATCATATGTCTAAGCAGACTCATAAAATGGTTGATCATGTCATTGAATTCATTAAGAAGAAAAATGGCATAATGGATAAACAAGTGATTGAAGAATTGAACCAAGAAATGCAAGAGTCATTTCCCAATAAAAAATGGAGGAAAGGATACTGGAACAAGTATCGAGAATACGTGATTAATAGCTTTAGCGATTCTTTTTCAAAAGAGGTATTGAATAATTTTGCAAACCCATCAGAGATACCAGATGAGGAAATAAATCAAGACAGAGGCTTGCAAATTGAGTCTGTTGATGAAAAAGATTTCACGGATAATTTCGTTAAGCCTCATCTTGAATCTCAAGGTCATAAGTTTGATGACAACAGAACTCACAAGTGTGACGGCATTAAACCCCAAATCGACATCAAATCAAAAAAAGCAAATACTACTTATTTTACAGAAGTCAAATATGACCTTGGCAATCACCATTTGCAAACAGCGATTGGACAGATATTTTTCCATCAGTTTGGCAACAGAAATGAACAAGGAGAATTTAAATACCAAATAGTCTTCCCTGCTCAATACAAAAACAATAGACATTTTAAAGAAGGGTTTGCCAAGGATCTTAAAAAGAGGCTTGGTATCGACATTATTTTTGTAAATGGTTAAAGCATTCAATAGACAGCAAATTTACTTAAGGAGGTTTCCCATATACCCCATCCTGAAAATGTAAGACCGCAGAACTTTCAATGGGAAAAGGGAATACAAAAACTGTATTACCTGGAAATAAATGGAGGTTAATATGAAAAATATAGGTCTTTCTGAGAAATTGGTTGATAAGTTAAAATTTGTGGAAGGGGAGGAATTAAGTGAGAAAATTCTCAATCTCCTTGAGGCAAACGCCTTGATGAAGCTTAAGGAGTGTGAAGAACAAATTTTTGTATTTGAGTCCAAATATGGTATGGATTTTGAGAATTTCAAAAAGGCGTGGGAGAAGGGAAACATAAAGGGCAAGCATTCTCATGAAGTGGAAAGGAATTTTATGGAGTGGGAAGGTTTTGAATCGGAGAGGAAGAAGTGGCTGGATGCCCTATTTGATATAAAAGTAAAGGGTTAAAGGTGTTTACAGATATAGAAGATTTTTTAAAAGAACTCATTTCATTACAGCATGAACTTTTATCTGGCTACAGAATTGACATAGTCTATAAAAGAATAGATAAAATAAGTCTTCGTATCCCAATAATCTCCACTCTATTTATTGATATTTATGCCAACACAGATACAAAGAGATACGATTTCAGCCTGATTAAAGATAATAAAAGGATTTTTGGTTACGATAATCTTGGAGGATGGCATTACCATCCTTTAAATAAACCAGATAACCATATCAAATGTAAGAAGCCATCATTAAGACATATATTAAAAGAAATAACTGTTGCCATTAACAGCTTGGAAAAGGATTCGACTTAATATGTCTGATTTAATTTTAAAAATGTCTGATGTGGACTTCTCATACGACGAGATAAAAGTTCTTGATGGTTTTTCCATGGAGGTGTATAAAGGAGAGGTATTTGTCATTGCTGGATCAAATGAGTCAGGGAAGAGTAGTATTTTAAAGCTCTGTGTTGGGCTTTTAGAACCTAATAGGGGAGAAGTAATCTTGAAGGGGGTTAATATATATGAATCAACGAATGTTGACATCAGAGGCTTAAGGCTTGACATCGGCTACCTTTTTCAGCATCCAGCCTTATTAAGCAATATGACAGTATATGATAATGTGGCGCTGCCACTCAGGTATCATACTAACTTGAGTGAAGATGATATCAGGGAGAGGGTTGAGGAGAAATTGAATTTATTGGGGATAATAAAGGAGAGTAAAGTATTTCCTGCCAGTCTATCTTATAATAAAAGGAGATTATCAGGTATAGCACGGGCGATAATTATGAACCCTGAACTACTGATATTTGATGAACCTGCAGCAGGGCTCGACCCCATAGGTTACAGAACCGTTGTAGATTTTATAAAAAGGCTTAAAAATGATTTTAAAAAGACCATGCTTATTACAGTCAACAGTGCAACAGGTGCTATGGCATTTGGAGACAGAGTCGGCATATTAAAAAATGGTAGATTTGTCTTTACTGGTAGTCCAGATGATTTAAGGAGAAGTGAAGACCTTTATGTGAAAGGACTTTTCTTTTAGTAGGGGTCAGGAGAATAATAATTTTAGCAACAGAGATTTAAGAAGTTAAATCTTTTCTCTGAGTCCTCTGTGTTCTCTGTGGCAAAAAGGTATTTTCGTATGAAGATGCATTATTCTCACAAGCTTTCTGCAAGCCAGAAGGAGAAGATTGTAGGTCTCTTTATTATCATCCCCCTGATAATACTCCTTGTGGTATTTATCTTTCTTGGAAGGATAAGGCATCTCTTTGAGGATACATATACAATAAAGGCTACATTCAAAGAGGGTGAGGGATTGAAGGCTGGCACACCTGTTATACTGTCAGGCATTGATATTGGAGTTATCAAGTCTGTTCAATTAAATGAAAAGAATCAGGTAGAGGCGATACTCGAAATAAGAAAGATCTTTCAAACTATGATTCGTAAGGGTTCAAAGGCTGCCATTGCAAAGGCAGGTTTTATAGGGGAACAAAGAATCAAGATTTTACCAGGCCCACCTTTACAGCCGGTAATTCGAGAGGGTGGTTCTATTGATGTGGAAGAAGCCATGGCAATAGAGGAGATAGTACCCAGGGTGATGTCTGCCCTTGAAAATGTAGAGAAGACACTCAATAAAATAACTGAGATAACCGGGAATATACCATCCACTGCTGCCAGTGATATACTCGGGAATATAAAATCAATCACAGAGGATATAAAGACAGGAAAGGGGACAGCAGGGGCAATTATAACGGAGAGAGAATTATATAACCGTATACATGATACTGTGAAAAAAGTTGATAGTGCTATGCAAAGGGTCAATGATGTACTTAAGAAAGTTGATGATGCCTCAGGTCATATCCCTGAAATTATCCAGTCAGTTCGGAAAGACCTCCCGCCGATTTTAGAGGATGTGCGGGGAACCCTCAAAAATATAAGGGAGGCATCAGGGGGATTACCTGATATAGTAAATTCAACAAAAAAGACAGCAAAAAATATTGAGCAGATTACATCAGATATCCCTTCAATAATTGATTCTTCAAAAAAGACCCTCAAGGGTATTGAAGACGCTACATCAAAGTTGCCTTCTGTTATAGAAAATGTAGAAAAGGCTATAAGGAATATAAAGGAGGCATCTGAAGAGATGCCTGAAATTGCAAGGTCAGTAAGGGATAGTGCAGAGGATGCTCACAATATAATAAAGGGGGCAAAGAAAAGCTGGCCTATAAAGGGTTTTGTAGAGGAGGAGAAAGAAAATAAGATACCTGCTGGTGAGAGAATCCGTCATTAATAATTGAGTAAGTGAAGGATAGGACTGACATTGAGACCAGGGAATGCAGTATACCATATTCGAAAAAAGGCCACCCTTATGCAAAAGGATGGAGAACGGCATTGTTAGATTTATGAGAGAGACTAAATTCTTTAATCCATTCCTAAGAAGAAAGTGTGTGACCTTGCCTTTTGTGTTTATCTCCTGTTTATTGCTCCCCCTATCCTGCAGTGGTGGAAGGGAGGTAAAAAAATCCCCGGAAGGGCAGAAAAAGATAATCTCCATCTTAAATCAGGGTAAAAAATATTCTATAGAAGGGAATTTATCAAAGGCATTGACTTATTATAAAAATGCCATTATTTTAAGTTATAGTATTGATTACCAGGAGGGGGTTATAGAGGGATTGAATAATATAGGTATTATAAAATATATCAATGGAGATTTTGAGGCTGCAATGGACGACTTTCAGACTGCCCTTCAGATAAGCGAGACTATTAATAATAAGAGACTAATAGCAGACAGTCTCGGAAATATTGGAAAGGTCTTATCTTCAAAGGGTGATTTAGAAAGGGCATTAGAATATCAACGGGGTGCACTCTTGTTTGATGAAGAGGTCGGTAATGTATATGGAAGGGCACTAAGACTCAATAACATTGGTATGATATATAAAAAACAGGGGAGGTTAGATGAGGCAATTGCCCTATTTAATGACTCTCTGAAGATAAATGAGTCTATTAAAAATAAAGAGGAGATAGCTATAAATCTTAGTAATATAGGAGGGGTATATGAGGAGAAGGGGGACTTACATAAAGCCCTTGAATATTATAAGAGGGCGCTTGAGATAGATAAAATGTTAGAATACAGAATGGGAATTGCAATTGATTTAAGCAATATCGCCACTATATACAAAGCGATGGGAGAGGTGGATAAGGCATCTGACTATCAACAGCGTGCAGAAAAGATTTATAAGATTCTTGCTGAAACGAGATAATAGAATTATGGTTCTCGTTAAAAATTTACTGCTGGCAGGCTGCAATAACCTTTTCAAAAATAGTAAGGGCGGTGTCTGCCTCCTCTCTTGATACAATTAAGGGAGGCATGAATCGTATAGAATTAGGGCCGCATCCGAGGAGTAGTAAACCATTTTCAAAGCATTTATAAATTATCTCACCCCTCTCTTTTTCAGCCCTTTCTTTGGTCTCCCTGTCTTTTACAAGCTCTACCCCAATCATCAGACCCTTCCCCCTGACATCTCCGATAATTTCATATCTCTTTTTCATATCCTGTAATCTCTCAATCATAAAATTGCCGACTGTTTTTGCATTTTCTATTAATCCCTCTTCTAATAATTTTATTGTCTCAAGGGCTGCCTCACAGGATACAGGATTACCTCCAAATGTGCTTGCATGAGAGCCTGGTCCCCAATCCATAATCTTTGAGCTTGCAATTGCTACACCGAGAGGCATACCCGATGCAATACCCTTTGCCATTGCCACAATATCGGGTATCACATCAAAATGCTCTGATGCAAGAAATTTCCCTGTCCTTCCCATTCCTGACTGGACCTCATCGGCAACATAGAGAATCCCATATTTCTTTGCAAGCTGAAAGAGTCTCTGATGAAATTCTTTAGGCGGCACGATATAACCACCTTCACCCTGAATGGGTTCAACTATTATGGCTGCTACCTCTTCAGGGGGGATCGTTGTTCTGAACAGGACATCCTCTATCCACTCCACGCACTGGATATTACAATCAGGATATGTCAGATAATTGGGACAGCGGTAACAGTAAGCATAGGGGACATGACTTACACCAGGAACCAACGGCCTGAATCTCTTTCTCTGGACCACCTTGCTGGCAGTTAATGAAAGGGCACCCATGGTCCTGCCATGAAATGCGCCATAAAATGCTATAACAAGAGTCCTTTTTGTGTGGTAACGGGCGAGTTTAAAGGATGCCTCTATAGCCTCAGCCCCGGAATTACCAAAGAATACCATTTTATCCTTCCCCCCAGGGGTTATATCGGATAGCCTCATTGCAAGATTGATCTGGGATGGATAATAAAAATCTGTCCCCGACATGTGTATGAGCCTATTTGCCTGTCGTGTAATAGCCTCAGTTATCCTCGGATGGCAGTGGCCTGTAGAGCATGTTGCTATACCTGCAGTAAAATCAAGGTATCTGTTCCCATCTACATCTTCAATTGTCATCCCGTAAGCCTTTTCAACTACCAGTGGGTATGTTCTGGTATAGGAGCTTGATACATACTGATTATCACTTTTCACCCACTCTATTGCCTTTTCCCCGGGTGGCTTAACCTTAATGTATGGAATTTTTTCCCTTCTCATTTTGAAATTTATAACATATACTGTTATAAATTTAAA